>CAMFSS010000022.1 GCA_945983195.1 uncultured Prevotellaceae bacterium
CCCGAAATTTGTTTAATGCAAGTTTCGGGGATTTGCTGTTACTTTGCAGCGTGAATCAATAGCACTACCACATAGCATAAAGAATCAAACTGTAAAGGAACTCGTTTTTATCAACAACTAACAACCGAAATTGATTATGACAACAAAAAAGAAAGTATTGGTTATATCCACAAGCCTCCACGCACACAGCAACTCAGAGGCTCTCGCCGATGAATTTGTGCGCGGTGCTGCCGAAGCTGGGCACGATGCCCTGAAAATTTCGCTGCGCGGAAAGAAGATTGGTTTCTGCGTAGGCTGCCTCTCTTGCCAGTCGACGCGACGATTCGTCATTGCCGACGATGCCCCTGCCATCGTCGATGCGATGCACGATGCCGATGTGATTGCATTTGCCACTCCCATCTACTACTATGAGATGTGCGGACAGATGAAAACGCTAATCGACCGCGCAAACTCGCTCTACGACTCCGACTACCATTTCCGCGACATCTACATTCTCACTGCCGCCGCCGAAGAAGAGGCGGGGGTGCCCGAGCGTGCCGTCAGCGGTCTTGAAGGCTGGATTGAATGTTATCCCAAGTCGCATCTTGCCGGACAGGTGTTTGCCGGTGGAGTGACCAACGGCGGCGACATTGCCGGACATCCTGCCCTTATCGAAGCCTACAATATGGGAAAATCAATCGAAAAGCCGCCTATGAATACAAAACTATTAATGCCTGCCACCGCGGCGGCTCTATCAATGAACATCATGGCACAGAACAACAAAACAGCGACCTTAGAGCCGCTTACGCTTACCGCTGAATGGGACAAGACTTTCCCGAAAAGCGACCTTGTGAATCACGAAAAAGTGACTTTCACCAACCGCTTCGGCATCACCCTTGCTGCCGACCTATACATTCCGAAGACACACAATGCTAAAATGGCGGCAATCGCTGTGAGCGGTCCGTTTGGAGCAGTGAAGGAGCAGTCGAGCGGGCTTTATGCACAGCATCTTGCCGAAGAGGGCTTCCTCACCATTGCCTTCGACCCATCATTCACCGGCGAGAGCGGCGGCATGCCTCGCTACACAGCCTCAATGGATATCAACACCGAAGATTTCTGCGCAGCGGGGGATTAGCTCTCATGCCGCAACGATGTCGTGGCCGAGCGCATCGGCATAGTGGGAATATGCGGCGGGGGCGGCATAGCCATTAACGCCGCAGCACTCGACCCTCGCATAAAGGCTACCACGTCGGTTACACTCTACAACATAACACGTGTCACCCAGCGTGGATATTTCGACTCGATGGACGAAAATGACCGCCATGAGATGAAAAAGCAACTTGCTGTACAGCGCACCGAGGAGTTCCGCACCGGCGAAATCAAGCCACAAGGCGGTCTGCCCGAAAAACCTGCCGATGATGCTACCGACTTTCTGAAGCAGTATGTAGCCTACTACAAATCGCCTTCACGCGGCTACCATCAACGCTCGCTCAACTCCAACATGGGCTGGAACATCACTTCTACGCTCATGCGACTCAACCAAAATTTGTGGATTGCTGCCGACGAAGTACGCACTCCGGTGCTTATCGTCCACGGCGAAAAGGCTCACAGCCGCTACTTCGGCGAGGAAGCATACGCGAAGCTCACGAGCGGAGCTTTTGCTGCCAACAAGCAACTGCTCATCGTTCCCGAAGCTACCCATTGCGACCTCTACGACGGCGGCACAGCCAACTACATTCCCTGGGCTGCCATCACCAATTTCTTCAATGCAAATCTGTAAACCCTCTTAGCTCTATATGAAGCGTGTACTGGCAATCGTTTTCACAATCTCTGCATTGATAGTCAATGCACAAAACAATAATAAAATGGAATCGGACAATATATTGACAAATCGGCAACTATCGCTTGATGCCGAGGGGCTGACGCTGAAGAGCGAGTTTCCGAAGGGTGATCCGAATGTGCGCTACGCCCAATTCTTCACCGGCAACAGCTATCTCGCACCACTGAAGCCCAAAAATCTCACCGCCGGAGAAGCCACCGTGCAAGGCTACAGCAACGTGACTTTCGAACCGGGCTGCCGCAACAACTGGCACATTCACCACGGTGCACACCAAATTCTGATTTGCGTGTCGGGCCGTGGCTGGTATCAGGAGTGGGGCAAACCGGCAATAGCACTCAATCCGGGTGACGTAATCGACATTCCCGAGGGCGTGAAGCACTGGCACGGAGCGCAAGCCGACTCTTGGTTCCAGCACATTGCAACCCACGTTGCTACATCGGGCGAAGAGCGTAACGAGTGGCTCGAACCCGTCACCAACCAACACTACACCTCCCTAAAATAACCACAAATTAAGCCACCTGATATAACTACCGCAAAAATGGTAATAATCCCCGAAATTTGTTTAATGCAAGTTTCGGGGATTTGCTGTTACTTTGCAGCGTGAACAATAGTTTTTTATACCCGCTATGTGGAATCAATCTGAAATAGCTAATTTTGTAACGATTATAGATAAAACGGAATGAAAAGATTAATTTTGGCAACATTTGCGTTGCTGTCATTCGGTGCTGCTATGGCGCAGAATGAGGCGACCGACAGCGTAAGCCTCGGCGAGGTGGTTGTGACGGGAACACGCAACGCCACCGACATTCGGCATCTGCCACAGACGGTGACAGTAGTGGACCGCTCTGCGCTCACTGCCAATGAGCGCGTGAGCATACTCCCAACACTGATGGAGCAGGTGCCCGGACTGATGCTTACGAGCCGCGGAATGATGGGCTATGGTGTGTCGACCGGCGGCTCAGGCGGCATGATGCTGCGTGGAATCTCGTCGGGTGCCGGACAGGTGATGGTACTTATCGACGGTCACCCACAGTATAATGGCATCTATGGCCACTCCATCGCCGATGCCTACCAGACGATGATGGCTGAGCGTGTGGAGGTTCTACGCGGTCCTGCCTCAATGCTCTATGGCTCAAACGCAATGGGTGGCGTGGTCAACATAGTCACCCGAAACGCTTCGACCGACGGCAGCCATGCCTACGCAAACCTCGGTGCAGGCTCGTGGGGAACGGTGCAGGGTGAGGCCGGATACCAACTTCGCAACAACCGATTGCGCCTCACTGCAAGCGGACAGTATGGCCGTACGGACAATCACCGCCCGAACATGGGTTTTGAACAGTATGGAGGCTTCGCGAAAGTGCAATACGACCTCAATGCCAACTGGAATGTGTTTGCCGATGCCGACGTAACCCACTTCAACGCCTCCTATCCCGGCACCGTGGCAGCACCGATGCTCGAAGCCGACCAATGGATTACCCGCGGTGCAATTGCAGTGGGTGTGGAGAACAATTACGGCAACACAAGCGGACGGCTCAGCCTCTACGACAACTTCGGTCGGCACAAAATAAACGACGGCTACAACACCGCGTCAGGCACTCCGCAGACGCGACTTTTCCGCTCAAGCGATGCCCTGCTCGGCGTGTCGTGGTATCAGAGTGCCCGGCTGTGGGAAGGTTCGCGCATCACCGTGGGCTTCGACTACCAGAATATCTACGGACACGCCTACTACACCGACCGGACTACCGGCGAAGTGCTCGAAACTCCCAACAAGCAGAGCGGAGAGGAGCGCAGCCACGATGTGGCAGGATACATCGACTATCGGCAAGACTTGCTATCGTGGCTGACTGCCGAAGCCGGAGTGCGCTACGACCACCACTCCGTGACGGGCGGCGAATGGATTCCTCAAGCCGGAATAGTGGTGCGCCCGATTAATTCAAGTGAGCTGAAGCTGATGGCAAGCCGTGGATTCCGCAATCCCACAATGCGTGAAATGTATCTCTACCCACCCTCCAACACCAATCTTAAGCCTGAACAGATGTGGAGCTACGAGCTGGCATGGAAACAGCGTCTTGTAGAGTGGCGGCTGCATTATGGCGTAAACCTTTTCTTCATTGATGCCGACAATATCATTCAGACCGTCAACAGGCAGAATGTGAATACCGGCAAGCTGCAAAACAAGGGAATTGAGATTGATGCCCAATACATCATCAACAGCTACTGGTCGCTCAGCACCAATCACTCATGGCTGCACATGAAGCACCCGGTGGTATCGGCACCCCGCTACAAAGGCTACATCGGTGCCACGATGAATTATAGCCGCTTCACGGCAAGTGCAGGAGTGATGCAGATGAGCCGGCTCTATACCGCAATAGGCGACAGCAAAACAACCGAGAATTTCACTCTGCTAAATGCCACCGTGGGCTACGCCGTCAGCCGCCCTATGAGGCTTTGGGTGAAAGGCGAGAACCTGCTCGCGCAGAAGTATGAGTACATTGCCGGAATGCCGATGCCGCGAGCCACATTCATGGCAGGCGTGAACGTTGAGTTTTAATGGATTATCCGTGAATTCCCACTAAAGAAAAAAGACACCACAAGGCGTAGAAATTCGCCATTAATATCTACCTTTGCAAAAAACAACGATTATGATTGAAACAATAAATTTCGATAGCGTGCAGAAATTCAATGAGGCCTACGGATTCGAAACGCTGCACCCCCTTGTGAGCGTGGCACGATTCGACCGCGAGCGCGAAGTGAAAGAAGCCATCGTAAACTATGGCGTGTATGCCCTCTTCCTGAAAGAGAACAAGAGCTGCCAGCTTTCTTACGGACGCACAAAATACGACTTCGACGAGATGACGGTGACGACATTTGCTCCGGGGCAGACGATACACGTGAAGCCTGTGCCGGGCGTGAAGAATCCCAAGTGGACTGCACTGGTGTTTCACCCCGATTTCCTTGCACGCACTCCGCTTGGCAAGAACATGTCGCGCTATGAGTTTTTCTCCTACACAAGCAATGAGGCACTGCACCTCTCGGCAGGAGAGATTGAGATTTTCCGCGGCGTGCTCGGCATGATTTCGCAGGAGTTGCACCATGCCATCGACAAGCACACGCGCGACCTCATTGTGAGCAACATAGAACTGCTGCTCAACTACTGTCTGCGCTTCTACGACCGCCAGTTTGTGACACGCAAGGAGATAAATCACGCCACAATAAAGCAATTTGAGGAACTTCTCCGCGAGTATATCACCACCAAGGCGGCAACTGAGGGGTTGCCGTCGGTAGCATATTTTGCCGACAAATGCTGCCTCTCAAGCGGCTATTTCGGTGAACTTGTGAGAGTGGAAACGGGTCGCACTGCCAAGGATTTCATTTCCGACTACCTCATCACCGCAGCCAAGCAGTTGCTTAGCGATGAGAGCCTCAGCGTAGCCGAAGTAGCAAGCCGTCTGGGCTTCGAATATCCGCAGCATTTCGTCCGCTTCTTCAAGTCGCGCACCGGCAAGACCCCCACCGCCTACCGCGCCGCCTGACACACCGCCTTCCACCCATACCTGCTTTCTCAGCATTTTCACCATCGTGACAAATTAACATGGCACGATGTTTCATATTTGCACAGATTTTTAGTAATTTTGCAAATTATAGGCTGATTTTTGAAATTAAGGTATGTTTTATAAAATAATAGAAAAGAAAAGGAATGAATGGCTCAATTCTCCCGATTGTGTCGTGGGTGACTTAATTGCATACATCGTACGTCAAGGGAGACTGCGCGATGCCCAGATTGAGTCAATCAAGACTTATCTTTTCCTTAAAATCGCATGTGGCAACCGTCCCATGTGGCAATTATTTGCTTCAGGGCGGTTCTGCACCACCGATGTCGATTCTCTTGAGGTAACAAGCGCAACGCGCCGCATTCTCCGCTCCAATCCTGCTGCTTTGGCACTGTGGGAGTATGCCTCGATCAACGACCATTCTGGCAAGCCTTTTTCTCCAAAAATCATTGAAGCAATCAAGCAGAATCCCGAAGCTATCGACTATGAAGCTGTCATTAAGAATCTGTTTTTCAATGTCACCTACACAGATTATCTTTTCAGCCTTCCCATGGGAGCAGGAAAGACTTTCTTGATGGCGGTCCTCATCTATCTCAACCTTTATTTTGCAACTCTTGAGCCTCAAAATGAAGCTTTTGCCCACAATTTCATTATTTTTGTGCCATCAGGATTGAAGTCTTCGATAATTCCGAGTCTGCGCGACATTCAAAATTTCCGTCCTCAATGGATTATCCCCGATCCTGTGGCAACGAGTCTGAAACACTTGTTGCGCTTCGAGTGGCTGCAAGAAGCCGCCACTGCCTCGCGAAGTAACCTTGTACGCAATCCGAATGCCCGCAAAGTGAGCCTATACACTTCCGACCCCGACATTATGGGATTGGTGGCTATCACAAATGCCGAAAAAGTTATCCTCGACAAAATTGACAAGGACTACAGCACCGATGAGACCCTGCTCCGCTCACTTCCTGAAGCCGAGCGCAAGGAATTTGAGGCTACTATGCAAGCCAATGAATTGCGGCATCAGATTGGATTAATTCCTGGTCTCTGCATTCTCATCGACGAGGTGCACCATGCCAGCGATGACCAGAAACTACGCAAAGTGGTCAATAAGTGGATGTCCCAGAACAATTTCAACTCGGTGCTTGGTTTTTCAGGTACACCAAATATGCCCCCCTACTCCATCAATATCACTGCCGGACTTTCAGTAAAAATCACCCAATATGCCAATGTGGTGACGTATTATCCTCTCGTTGAGGGTGTGGGTAACTTTCTTAAAACGCCCACCGTGCGCTATGCCAACCTTGATTCATCGGAGATTGTCGCTACCGGACTGCAAGAGTTCTTCGAAAAGTATGCCCACACTCGCTATGCCGATGGCACTTCGGCAAAAATTGCCATTTATGCGCCTTCAATCAATGTGCTTGAAGAGGAATTGTTTCCCGAGGTGTGCCGGCTGTGTCCGGGGCTTGGGCTTGACCCTGCAGAAGCCATTCTGAGGTATCACAAGGGCAACGACAAGCACAAAGTTGCCGATGATGCGCCGATGGAGTTTGCCATGCTCGACTCTCCCCTGTCGCGCAAGCGAGTTATCCTGCTTGTAGGCATTGGTCGTGAGGGGTGGAACTGCAAGAGCCTCACAGGCGTTATTCTCTCACAGCGCAACGCCTGCCCGCAGAATATGGTGCTGCAAATCAGCTGCCGGTGTTTGCGCGAGGTTGACTCTGCTAAGCACGAAACGGCTCTTATATGGCTCAACAAGTGGAATGCCGATACACTCAACCGCCAGTTACAGCAACAGCAGTTTATCACAATTAAGGAGTTTGGCGGAAAACCATCTGCCGACATTGTGTCCATTCACCGCCACTCACGAATGCAGCACATCAAGCTACCGCCTATCGACTATTTCCAGATAAAGATTAATTACAACACAGTCTGCACCGACCGCGTGACCGATGTTCGCGAATATCTTCGCACCTACTCTCCGCCGGCTCTCGATACTGCGGTTATCTACACACAAGGCTTCGATGCCGCACGCGATGCCGTCGTAGAGAGTGCCACTGGATATGGCATTCAAGACTCTGCCACACTGCGCTCATGGCTCGACCTCATCGTGAAAGAGAGCCTGGGATTGCTCCCCTTGGGCAAGCTCGCCCCCTTTGAAGCTGAACTGAGTGAGATTTTCAGCAAAATCACACTCGCTACTGCCGATGATGCCTCGCATAGCCGCATCTTCAACCCTGCCATCAATCAGTCGCAGGTGCGTAGCGACATTCGCTGCTGCTTTGCTCCACACCGAAGTTTCAATGTCACTGAGGAGCTTGTGCCCGAAGAGGCTTCACTGCTCAAGCTTAATGCTCCGTCGTCACCAATCGAAGCGTCGGCTTCAGCAATTTTTGAGCCATCACAAAAAGACGTAGAGTCAATAATTCATGCCGACACCCTGCCAAGCGAGACTATCTCGCCCGAAATACGCGAGTTCCTGATTAAGCACAACTTGCCAATGCCCGATGTGGAAGCCGAAGTGAATCACCGCACCTACCACTATCTGCCCTATCACCTCGACAGCACCCTTGAGCGAGACTACCTAAGGCGCGTGATTACCATTCTTCGCAACGAGCATCAAGTGGAATTCTACTTCAATGGCGATGAGTCGCTCACCGATTTCCGCATTCGCTGCTATGAACGGCGCGGCTCTCAGTGGAAACTGCTGGGATATTACTATCCCGACTTCGTAATGCTCACCCGCACGCCCGACAACGCTATCGACAAGATTGTGATTGTGGAAACCAAAGGCGAGGGTTTTGCCGGCAAGTTCCGGGCACGTAAGCTATTTATGGAGGAAACCTTCGTGAGGCTCAACAATGAGCAGCTCGGTCGCGAACGTTTTCGCTTCCTTTACATCGAGGACACCGACAATGTGGAAACTCGCATTATCAAGACTTACAACATTATCAACTCATTCCTAAAACAACAATAAAGCACTATGGCTATAAAATACGTCCCATTTTTTCCTAACACCGTTGCCGGGCAGGCTGTACTCGACAACTTTGTGCGCACCCACCGCCTGCTGCGCTATCGCGAGAGCGACAAGGTGCCTGAGCGAAGTGTGCGTGGTATGCCGCTCTACGCAGTCGGCGAAGCCGAGCTTGTGGGCATTGATGCCACCGACAATATGATTATCCACGGCGAGTGCGTTTCGGCTTGTGCCTACCTCAAGGAACACGGCATCAAGGTGGATTTGGTATATATCGACCCGCCTTTTGCCAGTGGTGCCGACTATGCCAAGAAGGTGTATATTCGCCGAAATCCGCTTGTAGCAAAGGCTCTCAAAGATGCCGAGCGTGAACTCGACGATGATGAAATGAAGGCTTTTGAGGAGAAAATGTATGGCGACATTTGGGATAAGGAAAAATACCTCAACTGGATGTATGAGAACCTAATGGCTATACGTTCTGTGATGAGTGAGAATGCCTCTATCTATGTGCATCTCGACTATCACATCGGCCATTATGTGAAAATACTACTCGATGAAATATTCGGCGAAGATAATTTCAGAAACGAAATAATCTGGAAACGCTCAACAGCACATAATGATAGTACTGGTTTTGCAAATCTACACGATACAATCTTCTACTATTCACTTGGTGAGCCAATTTTTACAACACCAATGGTACCATATTCAAGAGAATATATTGAACGCTACTATAACAAACAAGACAATGATGGGAGAAAATATCTTGACCGTGACTTATCAGCAAAAGGGTTGAAAGGATCAGGATATTCATATTCATGGAAAGGAAAAGCTGGTTATTGGCGTTGCCCCATATCAACAATGGAACGCTTGGAAAAAGAAAACCGCCTATATTACACCTCAAATGGAACTCCTCGATTCAAACAATATCTTGATGAAATGGATGGCGTTCCAGCTCAAGATATTTGGGTAGATATATTTGCAGTGAATTCCCAAGCAGAAGAACGAGTTGGCTATGCCACACAGAAGCCGGAGGCTCTTTTGGAGCGCATTATCAAGGCAAGCAGCAACGAGGGAATGATAGTGGCAGACTTCTTCGGCGGTAGTGGTGTCACGGCTGCCGTTGCCTCCCACCTTGGTCGCCGCTTTATCCACGCCGACATCAATATCAACAGTATTCTCACAGCTCGCGACCGCCTGAAAGCCCGCTATGCTTCGTTCTCGGTGAAAAAGGTGCAAGACGGCGTAACGCTCTACCGAAACCCTATCCAAACCAAAGACGCAATCACCCGGATTATTCCCGGTCTGCGGCTCGATGCCACAATTGGCTCTATGTGGGTGGGCAGCATAGTCGATTCAGCCTACGGCTCATCGCCGGTGTATCTCCCCGACCTTATGGACTCCACTTCGAGGGTGCTCGATGTGGTGACTCTTAACCGCATCATCAACGATGCAATGCCTCAGCTCCCAGCATCAATAAAGCGGGTGATTGTGTACTACATCGATATCGCTGACCGCACCGAAATCCTCGATTTTATCCACGACAACAACGACACCGTGATTGAAATCGAACTCCGCGACTTGAAGGAACTGCTCGACAGCGTGATTCTGCAAGATGAGGCTGAATACACCCTCACTGCCAATGCTTCGCGCATAGTGGACACTTTCACCGTAGCTATCACCCGATTCTACAGCGACCGGGTGGGGCACAAAATCACGGAATTCAACCAGCGTGCAATGGCGGCCGGCAAGAAGAGGCACACCAACATAGAACTGAGCCTTGAGGGGCTTGAAGCCATTGAAATGGTATCGCTCGACTGCACCTCAGACGACCTTGCCGCACCATGGCACAGCGACTCGGAAATAAAGATAGAGCGCGACAGCACTGTGACGGTGAACGGCAGCCGCACCGCAAACTTCTGGGACGGCACTATCCACTCCGACCACAAGCCTCTGCGCATGAAAATCCGCAACATCTGCGGCGATGAAACTATCTTCACACTCCCCGAAGCAGCCATTGAGCCATAGTGTCCCTGCTAAAGTTCGTGGCAAAAAGTGTGCATTTGTGCCCAAAGTTCGTAGCAAAAAATGTAGTTTTTCATAAAAGTTCGTGGCAAAAAGTGTAGTTTTCTCTTGAAAGTTCGTGGCAAAAAATGTATCTTTGCACCATAAAACAATAATAATTAGCAAAATACACCATAACCACGAATTATGAAGCGCAAGGTGATTGAAAAGTTAAAGGAATGGAAAAATTCCAATAGCCGTAAACCTCTTATTCTGTCGGGTGCCCGACAAGTTGGGAAGACATATATTCTCAAAAAATTTGGCCATGAAGAATATGACAATGTGGCATACATAAACTGCGACAATAATCCCAAAATTGCAGATCTTTTCTCTGAAGGCTACGACATGGAGCGGATTATTGTAGCCATTGGAGCAGTGTCACAACAAGAGATAAAGCCCGGACGCACCCTCATAATTCTCGATGAAATACAAGAACTGAAAAACGGCATATCGGCACTTAAATATTTCTGTGAAAATGCACCGGAATATCATGTAGCAGTAGCTGGGTCGCTTTTAGGCATTTCTATGCGTCACGGTGAATCGGCACCAGTAGGCAAGGTGAACATAATTAAAATGTTTCCCATGGATTTTGAGGAATATCTTATGGCAAAAGGAGAGGAGAGGCTTCTCGGCGTACTCCAAAGCGGTGACTGGACAACGATTTCCATGCTCCATGAGCCAATGGTAAGACTCTTGCGAGAATACTATTTCGTTGGAGGGATGCCAGAGGCTGTGTCTACGTTTATCTCTACCAAAGACGCCAATGCAGTACGACGTGTTCATAACGACATTCTTTTCACTTACCGTTCTGATATGTCGAAACACGTAACATCATCTACAGCCACACGAATCAGCATGGTTTGGCAATCAATTCCGGCACAATTGGCACGTGAAAACAAAAAATTCATCTTCGGAGCCGTAAAAAGTGGAGCCAGAGCCAAAGACTTTGAGATGGCAATACAATGGCTTGTTGATGCCGGATTAGTGTATCGCATATCGAGGATAAGAGAAGTGGCAATGCCTCTGAAATTCTATGAAGACTTTGATGCATTCAAGCTATTCGTGCTCGATGTTGGTCTGCTCGGAGCTATGAGTGAGATAGAACCGGATCAAATGCTGCTCACCAACAATGCAATCAAGGAATACAAAGGTGCAATGACCGAAAACTATGTGCTGTGTCAGTTGAAAAGCATAGATGGTACTCATATCTACTATTACAGCCGTGACGATTCGAAGCTCGAGATTGACTTTATTGCGCAATATATGGGTAAGATTATACCTATAGAAGTGAAAGCTGAAGAAAACCTTCGTTCAAAATCGCTGAGCACATTTATGGCTTCACATTCTGAGTTACACGCCATTCGATTCTCTATGGCTAAATATTACAATCAAGAATGGATGAGCAATGTGCCGCTGTATGCTGTCGGTGCGCTTCGGTGATTTATTATTTTGGGATTGGAAAAAATTGTGGGAGGAATGTTTGTGGATTGGAAGCATTTTTGCTAACTTCGCAAAAGATAGGCTGCACTTGGCATAACCGCTCAAGCGAGCTTGGCGATTCTGCGATTTGCACTATCTTCGCAAAAGAAAGGAATTGAATTGCCGTGACATAAACTGTTATTGTAAATATGAAGAAGATAGGTATTTTCCGTTGCATGGGAGCAGTGGCTCTGTTAACTATGGCGGGTTGCCGCGAACAGAAGAGCATGAGCAACGACGTGATATCGCAGAATGAAGTCTACACCGTTACAGCCGACAGCGTGGTGCAGGGCAAGTGGGTAGCTGTGGCAAAGAGTCCGCTTGAGATTGAATCGAGCTACCGGTCGCCACGCGAGACTGATGTGCAAAATCTGCTTGAATTCCGACTATCGCTCAACTCACGCGACAACGAACTGCTTGGCGGACAAGCTCACTATGCCATTGTAGGCTCCGACACCACTGTGCAATTCGGCGTGCCACAAGCGAAACCGACCGATGCTTCGCAACCTCTCGCACACGACGTGAAGTGGACGCTGCGAGTTGACATTAGCGACATTCTTGAGAGTTTCGACAACCAAGGCTTTTACACCACACCTACGGGCGACATCGTATACAAAGAAGATTTCCGCGGCGTAGGCATAACCGGCAACATTGCCCCTCTCACATGGGACTATGAAAACCCACGCTATCTTGAACCTACCAAGGAGCCGGGAGTGTATGCGATTACGCTTGTCATGAATCCCGAACATGCCTCAGGCGATGCCTCGCACTCATGGCATGCTGATGCCGTCAACACCGACTTTCCGCAATTCGAATCGCCATATATGCTCGTCGATGCCCTCTACAATATGGCCATCGACAACATCGTGCGCTGCCAGCGTCCCGACGGCACCTACCGTGCCGGTGTAGAGTGGGACGGCGTGTGGACACGCGATGTGAGCTACTCCATCTATCTCGCTCTCGCCTATCTCGACCCCGACCGCGCCATCGAGAGCCTGAAGGCAAAAGTGAAGAACGACCGCATCGTGCAGGACACCGGTACCGGAGGCTCTTGGCCCGTGTCGACCGACCGCATCGTGTGGGTCATGGCGGCATGGGAAATCTACAAGGTCACCGGCGACAAGGAGTGGCTGCGCTATGCCTACGATGTGGCACGAAACACCATTGAAGATGACCGGCTGGTGGCTCTCGACCGCTCAACCGGGCTTATGCACGGCGAACAGAGCTATCTCGACTGGCGCTCGCAGTCGTACCCCAAGTGGATGCAACCGAAAGACATCTTTGAGTCGATGTGCCTCGGCACAAATGTGGCTTTTGCACAGGCTTTCTTCGCACTCGACGAAATGGCTGAAATACTTGGTGTCGACACCGACTTCAAGGAGCAGGGAAAGCGCATAAAAGACGCTATAAACCAAAACCTGTGGCAAGAGGATAAAGGCTACTACTCGGCTTACCTCTATGGCGGCATAACGCCCGTGAAGTCGCCGTCGCTCGACAATCTCGGCCAGGCACTGAGCGTGATTTTCGATGTTGCCGACGACGACCGCGCCGAAACGCTTGTAGAACGCACTCCATTCACCACCTTCGGCACACCGTCGATTTATCCGCGCCGCACCGAAGTCACGCCCTATCACAACGATGCCGTGTGGCCATTCGTTCAGGCATACTGGAACATTGCCGCCGCTCGCGTGGGCAATGAGAATGTGCTTCGCCGCGGACTGGGAGCCATGTATCGAGCAGCAGCCCTCTTTGGCTCACACAAGGAGCTGTTCGTGGCATCAACAGGCGACTATAGCGGTACTCCGGTCAACAGCGACGCGCAGCTATGGAGCAGCACCGGAAATGTGGCAATGGTGTTCCGAGTATTTGCCGGCATGGAGTTCAAGACAGGCGGAATTGAGTTCAACCCCCTAATCCCGGCATGTTTCCCAGAAAAAATGAGCATCAATAGCTTCCGCTACCGCAAACACATGCTCAATATCGAGATAGAAGACTCCCGAAATGAAATCAACTAGAAAC
>CAMFSS010000023.1 GCA_945983195.1 uncultured Prevotellaceae bacterium
ATGATGACCTTCGCATCGTAGTGTCATACACAGAGAAGCGCAGGAAGAAAGATGCCTTCAATCGAGCCAAGGGTTTACAACGGCTTCAAACGAAGGTAGCATCGGGAAAGGTAAGCAAGAAGCACATCAACAACCGTGGCTACAATAAATACCTCCGTCTTCAAGGCGAAGCCACCATAAGCATCGACCTTGAGGCGTTTGAGAACGACGCTGTCTGGGACGGACTTAAAGGATATGTGACAAACACGAAGTTGACCGATGAGGAGGTGATAGCCAACTACCACAATCTGTGGTTTATTGAGCGGGCGTTCCGAATGAACAAAACCGACCTTCAGATCCACCCAATGTACCACCGCCTGCGCAACCGCATCGAAGGCCATATCTGCATCTGTTTCTGCGCCTACGTCTTGCAGCTCGAAATGGAGCGATTACTAAAAGCAGCTCAATCTAACATTACTGTGGAAAGAGCACGCGAACTTGTCAAAACCATGTACGCCCTGACCTACACCAAGACGGGCCATACGCGACCAACTCAGGTGATGCTCAGCATGGATGATAATGAGCAAGCCGAGCTATATCGCCTGGTCGAAAATTGAGTCAAACGCGATTTGGGTAACGCATGACGAAAACAGGAAATAGAGCATTCAAGACACCAGCGCTTTGAAAATTTCGTCGTGAACCTGGTGGGAGCAATCGCTGCATATTGCATGTTCCCCAAGAAGCCATGCATCCATGTATTTAAATTCAGCAGCAAAAGTATATCATCTGATTTTTAGCCCTAAATTGATTGCTTACAATCCGAGGCTAAAAAACTTGCTTAATTCATCAATTGCCATCCACTTATACCATTCTTCTTTGTGAACATAAGGCTACAAATTGAAACAGAATGGGCTATAGCTATATATAATAAATAAAGGTGTGTTCCTACAACCTTATGAAATTGCATGTCTTTCCCAAGGAAATAAAGTAATTGGTATCTTATACTAACGGGATATGATAATATGCTGAAATGTTTCCAGTTAAAATATAAGAATTCACCTAAATGGCTTATAAGGAAGACTTCTATGAAATCCAAAAAAATGATAGAACCAAGCCAATATACTTTGTGAGTACTTACTTTAAGAGTGCACATTAGTGAAGCAGAAAGAGCAATTAATAACATTACATGGCTAATTTGAGGGTGTTGATAAAAAGATAAACATCCTGTAAAAAAAGTCCATAGCACCATTAGACAGATTAATCGCAAGCCCAACATCTCTCTTGCTATCCACAAATATACTATTGGATGGAAACGATCTGAGAAGACGCTCTCTGTCATAGCTGTTAATAAAGGCTTCTTTTTTCTACAATTTGTTGTATTAGAGTATTTATTATGCGAATCCCCGTTAGATATCTTCACTTCTTGTTCAGGAAGTTTCAACCAGTTTTTTATATCGTTCAAAAGTCTGGAAATAGATTCTACAGAAAGAGCATCGATTTGTTGCTTCATTCCAAAACGAAACTGGAACCAATCTGTAAGAGGTGCATTGTCTATGTTTATAAAAACTATGTTTTTCTTTTTTGCTGATGCAAAATTCAATTCTCTAATAGTCCAATCATTTTCAAAATCTTCAATCTTTGTATGTATGTTTGAATACATAAATAAAAATATTTGACAATTATTAATTGCACCTATTATCTTCGTCTCAAAGATTGCATTGCTCTCAATACCATCAAAGTCTATCCAGCACTTTTCGCCAAGTGCAGACTCTATTAGGTCCTTTATCTGAAAGACCTTATCTTTATCTATTCGTTTATAAGAGATGAATATTCTATGCATAACTACAGATTTACCTATTCAACACATATATCAAACTCGTTATCAGCTTCTTGCCTGATGCGACTGGATTCTTGAAGTCAATTTGGTCAATGTCTGAGATGTCGAGACGGATACTTTTGGCGTATGGAGCATCATCGAGCATGAGTGGGAGGATGGGCTTGTTCATGTTCACTGCATACCCTATCTCACGGATGACATTGATCGAGGAGTTTGAGCTCTCAGAACTGATGAATATAACGGCTTTCGACACCTCTATGGCATCTACAATAAGTTCCTTGTAATTCGAGCTACTGTAGATACCCTCTTTGTCAATCCAATACTTAATGCTGTTCTCCTTAAGGACATTAGAAACAAAGTCCGCTATGTCCTTGTCCTTTCGAGAATAACTGATGAATACCTCGTGATTCATGTTTCCCTTTTTAGGGAGTTGAATGTTGCCCAATTGCATTGGCATAGGATCTTCATCAGTAGTTACTAGTCCTTGCTTGTATTCCACAAGAGCCGCCTTGGCAGCCAAGCTTTCAAAGAGGGTGATATAGTCAGACTCGGAATAGAGGTTGTATATATCATAAAGGTAAAGCTCAACATTCAATGGCTTATTCGTATTGGCAAGATTTCTGGCAATGGCAATTGACATCTGCTCTATCACCTTGCGGATAGGGATTCTTGCGGAACCTGCACCAATTGCAGGAAAAGCGATAGATGTCATGTCCATGGTTTGCATCAGCTGGAAACATTTGTCAATGGCATGTTGAAGAAGGTAGTTCGAGACATCCTCTTCCGTTACCTGACTGGCAAGTATTTGCATTCTCCGTTTCTTGTCTATCGTTATGCAATGATAGACATATTTCTGATGTTCAAGAGTTCCTGCCGTAGTCACTATCACATCACCCAACGGCACTGGCACCATTTTTTGAGCATCAGACTTGATACTGGGACCTCCCTCTTTTAGTATCGCCCGCGACACACCACCTCCCATACTCACATAGCAGTCGTCAGAACTTACAATGACCTCTGCCTGTGATTCAAGAATATTTCCGAACTTTACTGTTAGCCTTGATTTATTGAATATGTATTGTCGTGAGTCCATATTAATATTAACGTGAGTTCGATGAATTATAAATGCCTGAAAAATTGGTGATTAGCGGAAATTGTTGTAACTTTATAGTGCTCAATTACAAAGATTTACAAACAATAATCGCTATAATCACCGAGGACAAAGTTACGGAATTATTTTGTATGGCAGATGATTTCTGCAAGTTTTTTGATGCCCAGATGAGAAAATATACACTGAAACCGGGTAATAAGCGGCAATATCACCGGGAATCAACCATGTCGAAGGCAGAAGTCATACTGATTATGATACTGTTTCATGATTCGGGCTACCGTTATCTGAAACATTTCTATCTGGAAAATGCCTGCAAGCATATGCGTCATCTCTTCCCGGATGTAGTCTCATACAAACGGTTTGTAGTGCTTGAGAAAGAAGTTGCCAAACCTCTGGCACTGCTCATCAAGAAGGTGCTGCTCTGCATGCACAGGCATAAGTTTCGCGAACAGTACGCCCCTGAGGGTATGCAGGAACCAGAGGATACACGTCCATAAGGTATTCAAGGGCATAGCGCAAAGAGGCAAGTGTTCCATGGGCTGGTTCTTCGGTTTCAAACTTCATCTGATCTGCAACGAGAAGGGCGAATTGCTCAACTTCATGATAACTCCCGGAGATGTGGACGACAGGAAACAACTTGAATACAAGGCATTTGTCGAATTTATCTACGGCAAACTGGTAGCAGACAAGGGTTACATCGGCAAGAACCTTTTCCAACGCCTTTTCCTGGACGGAATACAGCTTATCACCAAACTGAAAAGCAATATGAAAGGGACCTTGATGAGCATATCCGACAAGCTTCTGCTCCGCAAGCGTGCTATAATAGAAACGGTGAATGACGAATTGAAGAACATTGCACGACTAGAGCATTCAAGACACCAGCGCTTTGAAAATTTCGTCGTGAACCTGCTAGGAGCAATCGCTGCATATTGCATGTTCCCCAAGAAGCCGTGCATCCACGTACAGCGAACATTTGACACACAGCTGTGTGTATTCTGAATTCGTCGAACTCACGTTAATTATCATCTACATAATAATCATTGATATATTGATGACTGTGAGACTTTTGGGCGTATGTGAACTGAAAAGTCCAAGAGTGGCTATGCGAAAAGAGAGTCGAGAGTGATTTGGTGCTGGAAGATGTGTGAATAGTTGTTGGACTTTAATCCATAGGTAGAGACGAGCACGTGCTGGATTGCCTTCCGGGTGTGCGTCACGCGGCGGAATGTGGCTGTCCGCTCCTCGATGAGACGTGCATACTTGGCATCGACGACAAATGGCTCACGCCAGTGCTTCATTTCACATAGCGTTATCACATCATCGCTGCGATCGAGCAGCATATCAATCTGTCCGCCATTCCATTGAGTGCCGTCGCTGTCGGTAAAAGGTCGACTCGACCACGCACAAGTGTTGCAAAGCATACCGCCTATGCCAAGTGCTGCCTTGATTTGAGCTATGTGGTGCAGGCATACTTGCTCGAAGGCATATCCGCTCCAAGTGCGAATGGCTGGCTGCCCTTGCGAGTTGAGCCAAAATCTCTCGTCACGCCCCGGCCTTCCTGCCACGAAGCGCAGATGGAACAGCGTGAAAAGGTCGGTGAGTTGAAACAGGCAATCCTTGCTGCTCTTGCCAATTGCCGCATACTGCTGCACAAAGTCGCATGCCACAAGGTCGCCGAGGGCTTTGGTGAGCGAGCCTCCGCTCTTAATTTTCAGCATATCTTTAAGTTCGGCACGTGAAAGTCCACGCTGCTTCGAGGCAAGAGCTTCAACTATACGGCGGTAGAGTGTGGCATCATCGAAGAGGCTGCGATAGAGAAACTCATACTCACGCCTCAAAAGTGCATTGCGACCAAAAAACAGATTGTCGATATTGTTGGCAAATGGCAATCTGCGGTCGAGCATATCGAGATAGTAGGGAATGCCTCCAAGAATCATATAGGCTTCAAGTACCTGATATCGGCTCCACTCCATGTGCTTTACTTGCTTTAGATAGGCTTCAGTTTCGGCAAGTGTGAATGGCGCGAGATAGATGGAACACGTCACACGGCCATAAAGCCCGCCCTTGTCGCCTATCATCTTGTTCATCATCCAAGTGGTGGCACTACCACACACAAACAGCTTCAGCCTGTTGCACGTCGAGCCCCATGTGTTCCAAAAATAAGAGAATGCTGAAAGAAAATTGGATTTGTGCGTATCAATCCATGGCAGTTCGTCGAGAAACACAATAATCCTGTCCTTTCTAAGCTTGGAGAGATATTCTGCAAGATGCTTAAACGCTTCCTGCCAGGTGCTTACTGTGCCATAGTCTTTCTTGCTTTTCTGCGAGAGTTCACTCATGAACATAGCAAGCTGTACGCGCTTGGGAGTGTGATACATTCCTGTAAAGGAAAAGTCGAAACGATTTTCAAACATGCTGCGTATCAAAAAGGTTTTGCCCACTCGCCTACGCCCATATAATGCTACAAGTTCGGACTTACCCGACTTGCAACGCTCGTTGATTAAGTCTATTTCGCGTTCACGCCCTACCATAACATTCTCACTCATAACCAAAAAGCATTATCAGTTTTTACTCTGCAAATGTACAAATAATATTCGAATAATCTACGATTAGTGAGCCAAAAGTGGCGAAAAAAGGGAGATTTGGCTGTGTAATCGAATATTAGAGAGCCAAAAGCATAAGAAAGGCAGCTTCACAGACGAGTGAAACTGCCTTTCGATGATTTTATGCGCTACGGAGCGCACTGTGGGTTAGCGGATAGCGAGCTTGAACGACTTGGAGCCGACAGTGACCACATATACACCTGGCATTACGTCGCTGAGCGTGGTAGTGCCTTCGGCAGCTACTGCTGCGCGGAGCACTGTACCACTTGTTCCGATAAGTGCAATCTTGGCTCCAGCCTCGGCGGTAATGGCAATTGAGTTTCCAATTACTGCCACGCGAGTATCGCCATTGGCGGCAACGCCTTCTACTCCAACCTCGGTGATATCCATAAGATCGGTAGTGAGAATCAAGTCGGGGAAGGTGCTGTTGAGCATCACACACACCACATTGTCGAATGTGTTGAGGAACGTAGTGACGCCATTCTCGATGGTGTACTCAGTGCCCTCAAAGAGGTTTTCACCCTCAAGTTCGCCCTCCTCGTTGACGTAAGGCATATCGAGATACCAAGTGTAGTCGGTAGCCACACCACCCACTACAGCCTCACTGCTGAGGTCGACCTGACCCTCGCTCGGTGTGACATCGACAGGATACTGGCTGTGATACTGATAGAGAGCATAGCGCGACAGTACAGGAGGCAGCGTGCTGAAGCGGAAGTAATTGTGGTCGATTGAGAGTGCAATCAGCTTCGTCAGCTTATCCACATTGAGCGATGTGAGGTAATTGTCGGCGAGAGTCAACTGTGCAAGATTAGGAGCACCGTCGAGGCTGATATTGGTGAATTTGTTGCCATTGAGGTAAAGCATCCACAACGAATTGTTGTTGTTGAGCGTAATCGAAGTAAGCTGGTTGTTGGCAATTGAAGCAAGACCAAGACCGGGCACCTTGCTGAGGTCGATTGTCTTGAGCTTGTTGTCGATGAGGCTCAACTTATACAAGCTACTGAAATCGGTGAGGTCGAACGATGTGAAGTTGTTGCCGTCGAGCATCAGCTCACGGAGTTTGCCCGATTTAGGCAGAGTAATCGACGACAGACCTGCATTGCCGACGTTGATGCACACAGCGTCGGTAAGACCCGAACCGTCGAAAGATGAGAGTGAAGCCCCCCTCATGCTGAACACCGTTATTTTCTCCGTAGGCTCATAGGTGTAGACGCCCACATTCTTCTTGCCCTGCGTTGTGGCAGTGAAGATGGAGTAGGTTGTGTGGAGCAGATACTGGGTGAAATTGCCGTCGCCGCTCCAGTCGATGTAGAGCGCAGTGCCGTCGGTAGCCGAAGCGAGCGAGAGGCTCACCTCCTCACCGGCAGTAGTAGTGGTGAACGATGCTATCAGATTAGACGGCATCGACGCAGCCTCAATCGTAGTGGTGGTGTAAGTGTTGTCGCCGGCAAAGTCGGGGAAGTAGGGGTGAGTCATGCTGCAATGCAGCTTCTTGCCAACCACAGGGTCGAGGAATCGGGTGTAGCCGGCAGAAATGGAGTAGTCGACACCCTCAGTGAGAGCATTTCCCTGCTCGTCGAGCCAAGTGAATGCGGTGTTCTGTCCGTCGATATCGCGCAACTGTACCGTAAGGTCGGCACACGGGCCCTTGGTGGCAATTGTGAGCGTGTTTTGCGGAGCATAGTCATAATTCTCCTCGGAGAGCAGTGCGCTGCGCTCAGGCAGGGTGCTCAGCGTGAAGTTGTTGTAGCTCAAGTTGAGTGCCTCGATGTTGTTCTCCTCGGGCTGAATCCAGCTTGTCACCATATTGTTGGCGAAATTGAGCGACTTCAGTGCAGTGCAGTGAAGCACATTCACCTCAGTGAACAGGTTGTTGGCGATGTTCAGCTACTCGATGTAGTCGGCATCAGAGAAGTCAAGCTCTGCAATACGGTTGTAGCTCAAATCCACGCGGCGAAGCATTGCGAGAGTAGAGAACTCGATGCTGCTGATTGCATTGTGGCTCAGATTAAGGTCGGTGAGGAAATTCTTGTTGAATTGCTCGGTAAGACCTGTGAGCTTGAACGATGTGAGGTTGTTGTCTGAAAGGTCAAGCTGCTTGAGGCAGCGGTTGCGGTCGAGGTTGATGGCATAGAGTCCGGCTCCTGCCACTGTGAGCCTGTTGAGCGACTGGCATGCGGTGCAGTCGTAAGAATACATCACACTCCCCTCGGCGGCAAAGCCTGTCGGCTCTACGCCGTCGGCGCAGTAAACTGCCATTGAGCTATAGCCTGCACGGTTGCCGGTGATGTTTGGCGATGCAGGAATCTCCGAAGTGGTCACGTCAAACGGAACAAGCGTACCATCGCCGAAGTCGATAAACACCTGCTTAGGATCTTCGGGAGTAGCACCTGCCACACCCACTGAGAAGCTCATTCCGGTGCCGGGAGCGGCGGCAGGCGAGAAGTCGATGAGTTTGCTCGGCTTGCCGTAGTCGGCTGCGCTCTTCACCTTGAACTTGGTGGTGCAGAGTGTCATGTTCGGGAACTCGTCGCAAGTGAAAGCGAGCATAAGGCTGTCGGTAACCAGCTCCTTGATGGTGACAATGCCATTCTCGAATGAGTAGTAGCTCGCATCGAGCACGTTGTAGCTGTCGGGAGTGTCGGCTGGAATCGAGTAGAGAGTGCAATATGATGGAATGTCGTCGCGGAGAACGCGGCTGCTGAGGTCGATTTGCGCTCCCACGGGGTAGGATTTTGCAATCTCCATGGGTCGCTGCTCATATTCATACTCGTCCCAAGTGCCCGGATCGAAGGGCAGAGTGGCAAAGTCCATGCAGTTCTGCTGAATCTTCACGGTGAAAAGTGCCGGGTTCTGGCTCAAGTCGAGTTTGCTGATGTAGTTGTTGTTGGCATAAATCTTCATGAGGTCGGGGCAACCGGTCACATCAAGCTCGGTGAGGTTGTTGTTTGAGCAGAAGAGATACACCAGTGCAGGGTTGTTGGTAAGGTCGAGCTTCGAGATTTTCACGTCGGTATAGAACGAGCCGCTCTCGTGCGAGCAGTAGAGCTGTTGCAGCTTGGTGTTGTTGCTCAAGTCAAGCTCCTTCACACCGGTGTCGCTCACGTTGAGGATAAGCAGCTCGGGGTTTTGGCTCACGTCGATGCTCTGAATGTGAGTCAAGTCGGCGGTGAGGCGCAGCAGCTTGGGGCAGCCGGTGGGGTCGAGCGACTTAATGCCCATGTTGTGGTAGAAATCCACCGACATAAGGTTGGGATAGTCCGACATATTGAAATTCGGATCCATGTGCTCGATTATGCTAAGCTCCAGAATCGTAAGGTTGGGCTTGTTTGCGCCGATAATGAGCGGCGTAGCCTCGGTAAATTCGTTGTCACTGATGTAGATAGCCTTTAGGTTGGTGTTGGGAGTGAGGTCAAGGCTTTTCAGCTCATTGTGGTTCATGCTGAGAATGCCGAGGTTAGTGCATTTCGAGAGGTCGATCTCGGTGATTGCACAGCCGTCGCCATTGAAGTAGTCGATGACTTCGGGATTGTCGCAGTAGATTTTCACAATTCCCTCCTTCGACACCGTACATGGAATGACAGTGCCGTCAATACCCTGGTTCTCAGTGTCGTAGAAAGACTCTTTGAGTTCATACTCAATTTTGCCGAAACCGCAGTCCACATCAACATACTGTTCGGCAGTATTTGCTCCAATCATCAGATTGAATACATTTTGTGCGCCATCGTTGGCGTATGCGTTGGTTTTGATTACGATTGCCGGCTCGTCGGAGCTTTGTGCACTTGCCGAGAATCCGCAGGCAAGGGCAATCATCATCGCAACGTAGCGATTGAAAATTGTTTTCATTCTAAAAATATCTTTATAAGTGGTTATTTTACTATAAATTTCTGCGATTGGTTGTTGACCTTGATGATGTAGCAGCCGGGGGCAAGGCTTGAAGCGTCGATGCCGATTTCATCGCCTGCGGCTGCGGCATGGAGCACAAGTTGTCCGCCGATTGAGTAGACGGCAGCATCAATCTTCTGCTGTCCGCCCACGAATGCGGTGAAGTGGCGGCCGTCGGTGCTGCTGAGCATAAGGCGGCTGTTGCGGTCGGCATCGAGGGTTGCAACGCCGACAGAGCGGCGAATCACCTCCTTCAGTCCGGCGTAGGCATCGAATTTTCCTGCGCCCCACTGCACGGCATTTCCGGCAAGCACTTCATCGTCCTTCACGGCTGTAGCGTTGATAATGTCCTTCACATCGTCGACGGTGAGCGTCGGGTCGGCTTCAAGCCACAGGGCTATTCCGCCAGCCACCACAGGGCTTGCCATCGACGTTCCGAACGACTGGTGCCAGTAGTTGTTGCGATTGCTTTCGACAAGTTTTGCCTGAAATTCGGAATTGGTCATGGGATAGTTGGGATCCTCACAGTAGTACATGCTGCTTGATGAGATAACAGTGGTGCCCGGAGCGCAGACATGCGGAAGCTGTCGGCCGTCGGCAAGCGTACCCCACGACGAGAAGCCGGAGATTTTGCCCACAGGATATACACCCTGAAAGCTGTACTGGTGACCGTCGAGCGACGGCCATTGCTGGCGGCTGTTGTATGAACCCACCACAATCACATTGTTGGCGGTAGCCATGTTGCTCACCGAGCCGTCGGCAGAGCCGGTATCCCAGCCTGCAATGTCGAGGCTTGAATATTGCGAGTATGCACCGTCGCAGTAGCAGTCGACGCGCTGCCCTTCAGCACCCTCAACCACAAATCCGAGCACATAGTTGCCATCGGCATTAGTGTCCTGGTTGTCCTCCACCATGTAGTCGATGAGCACATAGTAGCGTCCGTTATCCTCATCAATCATCGAGCCCATGCCGATGTAGCCATTGAATGCCTTTGTGAAATTCACATGGCTCAAATCGCCGTCCAGGGCATATTCGGGCGACGAATAGTAGGTTGAAGCACCGTCGGTGTTCTCGCTTATGGGCAGTTCGAAGATAGTTGTGCCGCGCTTCTTGTTGTAGACCACAGCTTTTATCGTAAATTCCGATGCATCGGCACTGTAGGCGTAGATTTGACCGTAGCGCAAGTGGTTGTAATCCGATACGTTGTCGAGGCTGGTGATGAAAGTCTTGGTCTGTGTGTCGCCGGCAGTAAATTCCTTTGAAAGCACCACATTCTCGTCGCCTGAGTTGCCCGATGCTATGCAGATGATAGCCTCCTGGGCTGCAAGTGCAAGATATTGGCAAATAATGCTTGAGCCGTCGTGCGGGCCCGAGTTGTTTCCGAGCGAGAGGTTGATTACGGCAGGCTTGTTGTTGTAGTAGCGGTAGTCGAGTATTCCCTCCAGACCGTAGGCGATAAACACGTCGGCAAGCGTGCCGCACGATGCCACGATGGTGGAATTGGGAGCCATGCCATAGTAGGGGTTGGCAGCCTGCACCACTTCAGCCTGCCACTCGTTCTTGTTGCGTGCGAGTGTCAGGTCGCCCTTGTAGCCCCCTGCCATGATGCCCAGCGTATGTGTGCCGTGGAACGACTCCTCGGTGTCGGTCGTGAAGTTGGCAAGTTTCTCGGGCGTGTAGTATTCGTCGATTTTATAGCCTTGCGAGTTGGTACTCGTGGTGTAGATATGTGTGAGATATGCTATGCGGCTGTTGCCGTCGGCATCCTTAAAGTTGATATGGTTGGGGTCAAGACCGCCATCTACGATTCCCGTCACCACGCCTTGCCCGGTGTAGGCTTTGGGCAGGTCGGCACCTTGGTGAATCTTGTCGGCACCGGTGATTTCGCGCACCACGTCCATCATGGGCTGCACTGTGCGCGACAGCTCCACGCGCTTCACTGCCGGGAGCTCGGCGATGCGCTCAACATCGGCAATTGGCATAGCCACAATGGCTATGTCGCCGCGCTGTCGCAGCACTGTCACGCCTTCATCGGCAAGACTTTCGGCTGTTGCGCCGGCATTGAGCTGAATGAAACCTGTGATGTGAGTGGCCTGTGCACCGGCAGTCTTCTTGATTGACTTCGTGCGCGGGTCGGCACTAATTTTGGCTATTGCACTGCGCTCATTGCGCAGAATTGAGCGGCTTTGCAAGTCGAGTTTCGACTGTGCTGTCATCGAAGCGCCGGCAATGGCTGCCACAATGAGTAGAGAGCTTAGACGATGTCTGTTCATTTTTCAGTAAGTTGTTGTTCAACAAAAAAAGTGTTTGTTGTGTAGCGTTTAATATATTATTTATGTTATGTAAGTTTGATTCAATCTTTGTCTTTTTGCAGTTGTTGATTCAGCGTTTACCGGCAATGTTGTGATTGTTGTGTCAGTATCAAATAAAGAATCTTTAGAAAAGAATTCAGTTGCCGGACGGCAAACCATGAGGCTTAACCTCCGACAACTGAATTAATCTTATCGTTTTCCATGTGAGAGGCTCACACGCTGCGTGTGCAGCCTCTCACATGGGTTGTTTGTCAATGTGTGTGGCAATTACTTGCGAACCACCTTCTTCTGGTTACCTACGATGTAGAAGCCTGTTCCGAGAGCCTCAATCTGCTCAGGAGTAGCGTTCTTGATGAGGAGCATACCCTGTGCGTTGTAGACGTTCTTCGGAGCATTTGCGTCGGCACCGATAAGCTCTGCACCGGTTGTGCCGGCTACGACCTTGATTGTGGCGTCGCCTGTCAGCTTCACTGTGTAAGAGCCGTCCTCGTTAGGAAGAACTACCGATTCACCCTCAGATACGCTTACTGCACCGGTGATGTCGATTTGAGTACCCTCGAAGTCGCTGATTCCATTCTGCCAGTCGGCAACCTCAGTGAAGAGATCCTTCACTACGCTGATGTTCTCAGCAGCACCTTCAACCTCGAATGTTGCAGTGTAAGTAGCAGGAGCGGCAGTAGTGTAAGCCTTAATTACGTCACCGTCCTCAACTGTTATGTATGCCGATGTGCCATTCTCATACTTCGGAGCAACTTTCTCTCCATTGCGATAAAGGTTGAATGAAGTAATCAAGCTCCAGTTGTTGTCATAACCTGTCCAACTGAAATAGAAGTCGTTGTCACCATCGCAGAACGGAACTACATTGTAGCCGGTAGCAACCTCTGGCTTGCCGTAGTCAGAACGCTGGAAGTAGAAGTACATCGTGGGAGCAGCCTCCATATTGTCGATATAGTAAACGAAATTCTTGTCGCGAACGATCTCAGCCACGCGGATTACAACTTCGTCATTAGCCTTGAGGTCATAGAGCGAAATGCCATAACCATAGTCGCTGCGTTCTTCACCATTCACTGTGAAAGTGATGTAGTAGTATGCAGGGTCTTTTTCAACTACTGCCATACAGTTGTTCTCTGAAATCTCAACCACATTGACACCGCTTACAAGTTCCACAACGTCGTTCTGTGATGCGTAGCCGCGATAGAATGTGATGTGCTCAGGATCGTCGATATCAACTGTGATGTTGAATGTACCGTAGGGGTGAGCTGCAACAGTTATTTCAGTAGGCTCAGCAGCAATGAACTGAATGTAGTTGGGTTGTGTCTGATTTACGCCATTAAGAGCAACTGACTCTACATAGTATTTCTCAACGTTGAGAGAAACACGAACAACCGAACCGGCCTGTGCCTCAAAGCCTGCACCCGGATTCTCTACATCAACATTGTCAATTGATGCGCTTTCGAGAACGTCCTCAAAGCCCTCGGGAAGAACGAATGTGATAGGATACTTCTCATCGGGGAAGTTAGCCTGAACCTCAAATACGTCGCCATCGGCAATCTCAGAAGCAAATTCTGTTTCACCGGCAGGCACAGCCTCACCGTTTCTTGTGACCTTGTAGAGCATTTTAGTCCAGTAGTCAACGTGCATGAAAGCTACAGCAGTCTCATTCTCAGGGTCAAAGAGTATTTCGTTCTCATTCTCGCTGAGTGTAACAGCACGGTAAGAATTGAGGAACTGCATTTTTACAATTGAAGGATCGTCGACATTGACATAGATTGTACCGGTATACACCTCAGCTTCGGGGATTGTGGTGATGTCGACCACTTTTCCTTCATCACTTGAATAAACCCAAGCGTAGTCCGACTTAACACGGCTTGAGATTGGATAGTCACCCCACATAACCTTAACGCGCAGATAACCATCGACCGCCTCGGAATTATGCATCTGATATTTAGGTGCTTTTATTCGGTTCAGACCGGCACCCAGACCAC
>CAMFSS010000024.1 GCA_945983195.1 uncultured Prevotellaceae bacterium
GGGGTCTGGGGGGTGCAGGTATTGGCGTTCGTGGGTATTCTTCGTGGCGACGGTACTGCCTATCGCTTCATGGGACAAGGCACCAATAAGCTCCTTAAGCCTATTGCCGGTATGACCATCGACGGCGTTGACTGGTCGGGCAAAGTAAGCTACGACAAGCAGTCGGGCACGGCATGGGCTGGAACTAACTTCAACGACTCGAAGTGGAAAACCGAAACTGCCGCTTGGGGTTCTGTAGGTGAATATCCCAATGTGAAAAATTCCTGGACAGCTCCCAACTCCGACATTTATGTGCGCCGCACCGTGTCGCTCAGTGCAGCCGACCTCGAAAAGGATCTCTGGATTATGTTCTCTCACGACGATGTGTTTGAACTTTATATCAATGGCACTCGCGTTATTCTCACCGGCGAAACTTGGCGCCAGGGCGAGGAGCACAAGCTCACTGCCGCTCAGAAGGCTCTCCTGAAGAGTGGAAACAACGTTATTGCAGCTCACTGCCACAACACCACCGGCGGTGCCTACGTTGATTTCGGACTTTATGAGAACACCGTGAAGCAGGAAGCCGAAGTGCAGCTTGCACAGCAGATTTCGGTCGATGTGCTTGCCACAAGTTCTTATTACAAGTTCTCATGCGGTCCCGTTGTCCTCGACCTCGTCTTCACCGCTCCTATGCTCATCGACGACCTCGACCTCATTTCCACTCCTATCAACTACGTTTCCTATCAGGTAACTTCCTCCGACGGCAACAAGCACGATGTGCAGTTCTATCTCGCTACTTCGGCTCAGTTCACCGTCAACGAGATGAGCCAGCCCACAATCTCCACCACTACTAAAGAAGGTGGTATCAACTATATTAAGGCAGGCTCGGAGGCCCAGAACATTCTCGGACGCTCAGGCGACCTCATCTCAATCGACTGGGGTTACCTCTACATTCCTGCAATTAATGGTGAAGTGAGCGTTGCTGGCACCGAAACTGCCGAAACTTCGTTTGTGTCAACCGGCAAGCTGCCTGAGTGCCTCTCAGGCGAGATTCGCAGCACCAACCGCTCCACTATGCCGACCCTATGCTTCGTGAAGAACCACGGCAAGGTGAAGGATGCTCGCAACTTCATGCTCATCGGTTACGATGAAATTTATGATATGCAGTACATGAAGCAGAACTACAAGGCCTACTACGCACGCAATGGCAAGACTATTTTCCAGGCTTTCAAGGAACTTCGCGACAATTACTCAAGCATCATGTCGCGCTGCCGCGCTCTCGACAAGACCATCTACGACGATGCTCTTGCTGCCGGAAACGTAAAGTATGCCGAAATGCTCTCAGGCTGCTACCGCCTCGTTATGGCTGCCCACAAGCTCTTCCAGGACAACACCGGAAAGGCTCTCTACTTCTCTAAGGAGAACAAGTCGAACGGCTGTGTCAACACCGTCGACCTCACCTACCCCGAATGTCCGCTCTATCTCCTCTACAACCCCGAGTTGCAGAAGGGAATGATTCTCTCTATACTCGACTATGCACTCTCCGATGCCCGCAAGGGCAAGAACTGCGCCGCTCACGACCTCGGTCAGTATCCTCTTGCCAACGGTCAGGTCTATGGCGACTCTATGCCGCTTGAGGAGTCGGCCAACATCCTTATTCTTGCCGATGCTATCTGCCGAATCACCGGCGACGGTGAGTGGCTCAAGCCCTACCGAAATGTGCTCAAGACGTGGGCCGACTATTGCCGCGCCGAGGGTCAGAACCCCGGCAACCAGCTCTGCACCGACGACTTCAAGGGTCCGAGCGAGCAGAACACCAACCTCTCAATCAAGGCTATCATTGCCATTGCTGCTTATTCCGACCTTATCCCCTACATTGGTGCCAATATGCGCGATGTCGAGAAGTATCGCGGCTATGCCGAGGAGATGGCTCTCCTTTGGGAAGCCGACGCTCGCGATGGCGACCACTACCGCATGGAGTTCCACAAGCCCGGGTCTTGGAGCCAGAAGTACAATCTCGTGTGGGAAAAGGCTTGGGGTCTCAACATATTCCCCGCTGAAGTCATCGACCGCGAAATAAAGTTCTATCTCACCAAGCAGTATAAGTTTGGCTTGCCGCTCGACTGCCGCGACCTCCAGAGCAAGAGCGACTGGATTATGTGGACCGCCGCAATGTCGCCCGACACCGACACGTTCCTGAAATTCTCCGACCGCCACTACACCTACATGAACGAAACTCCTTCGCGCATACCTCTCAGCGACTTCTACACCGTCGACAATGGCGTTTCTTGCAACTTCAGCGCACGCTCGGTTATCGGTGGTCTTTGGATGAAGGTGCTTATGGATAAAATCATGCCAAAGGAGCAACCTACCGACTGGGCTCCCAAGGGAAACCACATCAAGACCCGCTGGGCTGCCCAAGTGAATCCTGAGTGCCCGCTCCCAGAGTATCCGCGTCCTCTCATGCAGCGCGAAAACTGGCTCAACCTCAACGGTCTTTGGGACTATGCAATTACCGATGCCACTGGTCTTCCCACTGAATTCGAGGGTCAGATTCTCGTTCCTTTTGCAATCGAATCGAGTCTTTCGGGCGTTATGCGCCCTCTCGAACCCGGAAAAGCTCTCTGGTACAAGCGCGAAATCAATATTCCTGCCGACTGGAACGGAAAGAAAGTCCTGCTCCACTTCGGTGCAGTCGACTACAAGGCCGATGTGTTCATCGGCGGCACCACCGGTCGCAACCGCGTGGGTAGCCACATCGGTGGTCACACTTCTTTCGATATCGACATTACCAACTACATCTCCAATGGCACTGCCACTCTCTATGTGAAAGTTATCGACGAAACCGACGAGGGTATGCAGCCCGTCGGCAAGCAGCGCCGCTATCCGCGCGGTGGTGGCGATATCAACTACACCTCAACTTCGGGTATTTGGCAGACTGTCTGGCTGGAGCCGGTTGAGCAGGCTTATATCTCCAATATCCGCACCACACCCGATGTCGACAACAGCTCGCTCACTTTCGATGTGGCTATCAAGGGCACTATCGGTGGCGATGTGAAGGTCACTGTTCTCGATGGCGACAATGTGGTTGCCGAAAAGAGCACTCCTGCACAGGCTAACACAAGCCTCGTGCTCAACATTCCCGACGCAAAGCTCTGGAGTCCCGATGCTCCCAATCTCTACAAGGTCAATGTAACCTACGCAAATGGCAAGAACGTCGATGCCGTAGAGAGCTACGCCGCTCTCCGCAAAATCTCCTACGCAAAGGACAAGGACGGCTTCATTCGTCTTCAGCTCAACAATAAGGACCTCTTCCAGTTTGGTCCGCTCGACCAAGGTTACTGGCCCGACGGTATCCTCACTGCTCCTACCGACGAGGCTCTCCGCTACGACCTCGAAAAAACCAAGGAATGGGGCTTCAATATGGTGCGCAAGCACATGAAGGTTGAACCTGCCCGCTGGTACTGGCATTGCGACAGCCTCGGTCTGCTCGTTTGGCAGGATATGCCATCGGCTTTCCACACCGACGAAGGCGACTGGAACACCGGCGGCTACTACCGCGACCACGTCTGCACTCAAGACCCTGTTCTCGAAAAGAATTTCAAGGCTGAATGGCAGGAAATCATCGAACAGCACTATTCTAATCCCTGCATCGTGGTGTGGACTCCGTTCAACGAGCGTTGGGGACAGTTCAAGACTGCCGAAATCACTGCTTTCACCCAGAGCCTCGACCCGACTCGCCTTGTCAACCCGGCAAGCGGCGGTAACCACTACCACCTCGGCGAAGGCACTTTCGTCGACCAGCACACCTACGACCAGCCCATCGTCGTTTGGGAAGGAATCTTCGACCCTACTCGTCCTCTCGTACTCGGTGAGTACGGCGGTCTTGGTCGCAACACTCCCGGTCACCGCTGGTATGAGCGCAACTCGCAGACCTACAACACCTACACCTCTGAGAAGGCTATCACCGATGCCTACGTAAAGCTCGTAGGTCAAGTCAAGAACATTGCAAAGGGCTACGTCAGCAATGGCAACAAGATTGCCTACGGTGCTGCCGTCTACACTCAGACTACCGATGTCGAAACCGAGGTCAACGGTATCATGACCTACGACCGTGAAGTTATCAAATTCGATGAGAACCGCATTCGTGAAGCTGCCGAGACTCTCACTCGCCTTTACGAAGACAATGGAGGCACGAAAGCCGTCCCTTTCGTTGATGGCACCGGTGCGATTGAATATTATGACGTAATGGGTATCCGTCATAATGCACCGGTGCCGGGAATCAACATTGTGCGCTACGGCGACAACTCCGTCCACAAGATTCTCCATCAATAACCCCCACTCCACCGTTTGCCCGGCGAACGGAGCGAGAGGCGCCACATAATGGCACAATTATCGTTTGCCCCACACAGCCAGCACTCATATCACTGACTGTGTGGGTTAGTAATAAAAAAATACAACCTTTTTCATTGTCTTTGCACTCCAATGAAAACCATCAACAACATATCGCGCATTGCCCTGGCGGCAATGGCTTTGTCGGCAGGAAACTGCCTCTGCGCACAAAATGCCGTTACCGTGGTTGACCGCCCGGTTACGTCAGTGAGCAACAACTACACTAATTTCCGCGAGCCTCTCAAGCAAGTTCCGCTTCTGAAGCTCCCCGTTGGCAAAGTTCAGCCCAAAGGTTGGCTCCGCAAGTATCTTGAGCTCCAAAAGGAGGGTCTGAACGGAAAGCTCGGCACAATCAGTGCATGGCTCGACAAGAACAACAACCAGTGGCTGAGCGACAGCGGCGACCACGGTTGGGAGGAAGTGCCCTACTGGCTGCGTGGCTATTGCAGCCTTGCCTACATTCTCGATGACCGGGAGATGAAAGATGAAGCACAGGTGTGGTTCGACGCTGTGCTGAAAAATCTGAAGGGAGACGGTTTCCTCGGTCCACGCAACTATGAGGGCGAAAACCCCGAACTTTGGGCGCAGATGATTATGCTCTGGGCATTGCAGACCTACTATGAGTATTCGGGTGACGAGCGTGTTATCCCTGCCATTTCCGACTATCTGAAATGGGAGCTGACTGTCGACGACAGCAAGTTTCTGAAAGGTCTGTGGCAGGAGAAACGCGGTGGCGACAACCTCTGGAGTGCCATTTGGCTTTACAACCGCACCGGCGACAGCGAGATTCTTCCTCTCATGGACAAGCTGCACCGCAATACTTCCGACTGGACTCAAAGTGGCACTCTGCCCAACTGGCACGGAGTGAATGTTGCTCAGGGTTTCCGCGAGCCTGCCACTTATTATCTCTACAGCGGCGACCCCAATATGCTCGCTGCTACCTACAACGACTTCAACATCATGCGCGAGCGTTACGGTCAGGTTCCCGGTGGCATGTACGGTGCCGATGAAAATGCACGTCAAGGATATTTCGACCCTCGTCAGGGTACCGAAACTTGCGCTATCGTTGAGCAGATGGCAAGCGACGAGATTCTCATGGGTATCACAGGCGATCCGTTCTGGGCCGACCACTGCGAAGATGTGGCTCTCAACACCTACACTGCCGCACTTATGCCCGACATGAAGTCGCTGCGCTACATCACATCGCCTAACATGGCTATCAGCGACGAGAAGCTGCATGGTCCCAGCATCGACAACAATCTGCGCGGAATGCTCTCAATGAGTCCGTTCAGCAGCCGTTGCTGCCAGCACAACCACGGTATGGGCTGGCCTTACTATGCCGAGCACCTCGTCATGGCTACCACCGACAATGGTCTTGCTGCCATGCTCTATGCTGCAAGCGAAACCACTGCAAAAGTAGCCGACGGCATTGAAGTGATGCTTGAAGAGACAACCGAATATCCATTTGAGGACAAAGTCACTTTCACGCTCCACACTCAGCAGCAAGTGGCATTCCCCCTCTATCTCCGCATTCCGGCATGGGCAAAAGGTGCATCAGTAATCATCAACGGCGCAGAGAACGAGGCTTCTGCCGCCGAAGGTAAATACATTCGCATCGACCGCACATGGAGCGATGGCGACAAGGTCGTTCTCAATCTCCCCATGGAGTTCTCAACTCGCGTTTGGCAGCAGAACAAGGCAAGTGTGAGTGTCAATTACGGTCCGCTCACCCTTTCATTGAAGATTGATGAGAACATTGAGCAGCACGACAGCCGCGACAAGGATTTTGTGCAGGACGATTCACACTGGCAGGACGGTGTCGACGCTTCACTATGGCCCTGCTATGTGCTCAAGCCAGGTAGCGAATGGAACTACGCACTGAAGGTCGACAAGAACTTCATGCCCGTCGACATAAAAGTCACCAAAAAAGCCTATCCTGCCGACGATATGCCATTCACTGCCGAGAGCGTTCCATTCGAGTTCAGTGCCTACGGCGTACAAATCCCATCATGGGGCTATGATGCCACCGGAATGACCGACCAGCTTCCTACTAAATTCGTAGCCAAGTCGGCTACCGAAACCCCGCTGAAGCTCATTCCTATGGGAGCAGCACGCCTCCGCATCGCATCCTTCCCCCAATACCGCAAATAACGCCCGTCTCATAACCAATTAACACAAACGAAAGCCCCCAATAGCTACACAGCCATTGGGGGCTTTCACAATTATAAATTCTACAAATTACAGCGAATTAAGCAATTGCACTTTATCCTCATTCACCAGTTTCAGAATCAGCTCGCCAAACAGCGTGTTCGACCACGCAAACCAGGGACGGGTGAAGTTGGCTGGGTCGTCCTTGTGGAATGCCTCGTGCATAAAGCCGGTGCCGGCATCGGTGGCGATAAGTGTACGCACGCAGTCGGCTATCTCACGGTCATCTGTCGATGTAAGTGCCTTCATAATAAGGCTCATAGGCCACACCATGTCATATCCCACATGCGGACCGCCAATGCCTTCGGCTGCCTCGCCCTTGAAGAAGTAGGGATTGCTCTTGCTCCACACAAAGCGGCGTGTGTTCTGATAAATCGGGTCATCGATTTTCACATCTGTCAGATAGGGTAATGAAAGCAGGCTCGGCGCGTTGGAGTCGTCCATAAGCAGGTGGTTTCCAAAGCCATCTACCTCAAATGCGTAAATCTTTCCAAACTTGGGGTGGTCGTAGGTGGCGTGAGCCATCAGTGCTTTCTCCACCTCCTTGGCGAGTGACATACAGCGTTTTGCAAGGTCGTTGCGCTTGTTCACGCTCTTCAGTATCTCGGCGGCTTTGCGCAGCACCGACACAGCGAAGAAATTCGATGGAATGAGGAATTGCATCGTCGTCGCGTCGTCCGACGGACGGAAGCACGAAACTATCAGTCCGCACGGATTCACCGGTGTGCCTAATCCGTTGTTGCTCAGTGTGTCGTAGGCGCGGTCGGTCTTGCGCAGGAATGTGTAGGGCGTGGTGCCGTCCTTGCGCTGCTGCGCGGTGAAGGTCTCAAGAATCTTCGTCATTGCCACAATCCACTCGTCATCGAAGATTGAGGCATCGCCTGTCACTTTCCAGTATTCGTAGGCAAGGCGTATGGGGTAGCAGAGCGAGTCGATTTCCCACTTGCGCTCATGCACGTCGGGAATCATGTCGGTGTTGTCGCTCATCCACTCACCGCCGGTAGGTCCGTCGTTGAATGCGTTTGCATAGGGGTCAAGCAGTATGCACTTTATCTGGCGGCGGATTACGCCCTCAAGCATATCTTTCAGCTCGGCATCATTGGCAGCAAGAGCCACGTATGGCCACACCTGTGCGCCCGAGTCGCGAAGCCACATGGCGTGAATGTCGCCGGTATAGACGAATGTGTCGTGCTTGCCGTCGCGTATGCGGTAGTGCACAGTAGTGTCGATGGTGTTGGGGAAACAGTTCTCAAACATCCATGCCAGCTTCGGATTTGTGAGCAACTGCTTCACTCTCTGTATTTGCCGCTCCACCTCGGCTGAGTGGAACAGGCGTTTTCCCACTGCCGGACGGCATGTAGCTGCATAGGGATTCACCACACTCACCGCAGTGTTGTCGCTCGCAGCAGGCAGAGCTATTCCCGAGGCAAATGTCGGTGTGGCAACAGCCATAAGGACTGTAAATGTGAATGAATATTTGTCCATTTTGTTTGGTTGATGGTTATTGAATTTGTTTTTTATCTTTCCTTTCTCAATTGATTCTCAGTAATGCCTATTTAATTGCATACACTTTCATATTGCCCACTTTCGCCTTGCCGCCTTCGGCACTCACCGAGAGCATAGTGTATGGAGTGCTGTGGAACACTAAGTTGGTCATCACCGAGCATCCGTTTCCGGCAAAAAGTTCAATGCTTGAACGGTCGACAAAGTTGGTGCTCAAATGATGCGTCACAATTCCATCGGCAGCATTTGCCGGCATTGTCGCTGCCGTGAGCAGCAACAATGAATAGAGATACTTCGAAATTGGTTTCATTCCTTTTATTTTGGTTTATGTTGGTTATTCGATTACAGTTGCCGTTTTTCCGCTTTCGGCATTGCAAAACTAATAATTTAATCACCAATTTTCTGTAAAATGCCGTTCTTATAATAGAAATTTTGTTGCAACAAGCGCATTTTTCACCGTTTTTGTTTCATCTTTCACCGAATTTCAATAAATTTGGCAACCCTCGGCAAACGCTCCAACCTCACCGCGCTGTGAGCCAATTCCTGGAATCTCTTTCTCCAATAATCATAGGAAAATTGAATTACTATGCTCATTAACTCTGCGATTGTTACGAAAAATCGTACAAAATCTATCAAAATTGTTTCAAAGTACAAAATTTGATAGCCTGCGAAACATCACTTATATGCACGTAGCATGTTCTCTGCCTAATTTTGCAGCAGAAAATTCAATTTTCAAAATATTATTAAAGTAACATTAAACCAAAACTAAAAAGTGACAGCATGAAAAGATTTGTTCTCAATGCCATCTTGCTATTTGCAATGGCGATTGCAGCACAGGCTCAAAGCATCACTGTGCAAGGTGTGGTTGTTTCAGCAACCGACTCCGAGCCACTGATTGGTGCAAGTGTAGTCTCAAGCGCTAAAGGCACTGTCGGCACAGCTACCGACTTCGACGGCCGTTTCAAAATCACCGTGCCGCAAGGCTCAAGCCTCACCGTTTCTTATGTAGGCTACAAGCCGCTAACCCTCAAAGCTACCCCCGAAATGACCATCAAGCTTAGTGAGGACACCGAGCTCCTCGATGAAGTGGTCGTAGTAGGCTACTCCTCCGAAAAGAAATCCGACCTCACCGGTTCGGTTTCAGTAGTAAAAATGAAAGATGTTGCTGACACTCCCACCGGAAATGTTATCCAGGCTCTCCAAGGCCGTGTTGCCGGTATGACAATCACCACCGACGGCACTCCGGGCGGTCTGAGCACCGGCACTTCCATTCGCGGTGCTTCATCGTTCCGCAGCGATGCCAATGGTCCGCTCTACGTAATCGACGGAGTGATGACTCGCGAGAATCCCGGAACAATCCTTAGCAGCAACGACGTGGAATCAATCCAGGTGCTCAAAGATGCTGCTTCAGCTTCTATCTATGGTGCACAGGCTGCCAATGGTGTAATCATCATCACCACAAAGCGTGCAAAGAAGGGCGAGGCTCATGTGACTTTCGATGCCACTCTCACCGCACAGACCTACAACAGCGGTCTTGACCTGCTCGATGCTTACCAGTGGGGCGATGCCTATTGGCCTGCCAACAAATACGCACACAATGGTGCCACTCCGGCATCGTCGGTCTACGGCAACGGCGCAACTGCAAAATTGCAGACATACAAGAACCTGAATGGCGTTGAAGTAGCTCCTCAATCTACCGATTGGGAAGATGAAATCCACCGCACCGCACTCATGCAGACCTACAGCATCGGTCTCTCTAAAGGTGCAGAAAACGGCTCTTCTGCTCTGTCACTTAGCTGGCTCGACCACGACGGCATTGTGAAAGGATCAGACTTCCAGCGTCTTAATGCACGTTTCAGCAGCGACTACGGATTCATTGGCAACCGTCTTCGTGCCGGTGGCAACGTAGCCGTCAACTGGTGGACTGCCCACTATATGCCCGATGGTGCCGAAGAAAATGCCGTGAAGCAGCACCCTGCAAAGGCTGTCTACGATGAAAGTGGCGTGTGGGTCGACCAAATCAACGACGTACTCGGCGATGCGCCAAATATGCTTCGCCTCATCGAGAACAACAAGGGCAACAAGCACGAATACTGGCGCGTGTTTGGTAACGCCTACCTCCAAATCGAGCCAATCAAGAGCCTCATCGTAAAGACCAACTTCGGTGTGAACTACTACAATGAAACCAACAAGACCTTTGAACCTGCCTGGCTGCGCGACACTGTGAACAAGCTCACGCAATCGACCGGCAAGAATGTCGACTGGGTTTGGACCAACACCGCCCAATACGACCGCTCTTTCGACAAGCACTCTTTGATGGCTCTCGTGGGTATCGAGGCTAAAAAGTATCACAATGAAAGCTTCTTCGGCTATGGAACAGGTCTGGTTATCGAAGACCCCAATTACCTCTATCTCGGAAACGTAACCTCAAACAAGAATGTCGGTGCCGGTGCCTCTAACTACTCCATGTTCTCTGGCTTCGGCAAAATCAACTACACCTTCGATGAGCGTTACCTCGCTTCATTCACGCTGCGCCGCGATGCATCTTCGCGCCTCTCAAGCGAGCACAATTACGACTGGTTCCCATCGGTTTCGGCTGGTTGGCGCATATCTCGCGAGAAATTCATGGAGAGCACACGCTCATGGCTCAACGAGCTCAAGATTCGCGGTTCGTGGGGTATAAACGGTAACGACTTGATCGACAATGAGGCTTTCTATACCAAGTATCTCATGAGCCTCGACCGCGGCTCTTACAACATGAACGGCGACGGAACTACTCTCGCTCCGGGTGCATACCGAATCCGCACCACCAACCCCGACCTGAAATGGGAAAAGACTTATCAGACCAACGTGGGAATCGACGCTTCGCTGCTCAACAACCGACTCACTCTCTCGCTCGACTACTTCTTCAAGGAAACCAAGGATATGCTTGTAGAGAAGCCCTATATCGCCACTATCGGTGAACGCGGTTACTGCTGGTACAATGGCGGTGAAATGACCAACAAAGGCTTCGAAGGACAAATCAACTGGCGCAGCAAGGCTGGAAAGGATTTCAACTACGAAGTGGGGCTTAACTTCACCGTTCAGAAGAACAAGGTTACTGACCTCCTCGACGACATCCGTTACACCTACGGCGGTGGCTATGGCGACCTCTCTTTGGTGGGTCAGTCGCTTGGCTCTTGGATGGGTTTCAAGACCGACGGTGTATTCCACTCTCAGGCTGAAGTCGACGAGTACTGCCCCAAAAATTATCTAGACCATCGCCAGCCCGACCTTCGACGCCGCAACTCTCTCGATCCCAAAGGCGACGGAAAAATCAACCACACCGACCCCACACGGCTCGGCTGCGACCTCCCGAAAGTGCAGCTCGGACTCAATCTCGGCGCAAGCTGGCGCGGTTTCGACCTCAACATGTTCTTCAGCTCCATTTTCCGTGACGCTTTCAACAACTCAAAGTATTACACCGACCTGTTCCAGTGCTGGAACGGCAATCACGGCACACGCCTGCTCACAGCAGCCCGCGCCTATGAGGACTATCTCAACACAGGATACTACAACTGCGACACTCCTGCTCCTACCACCGACAATAGCAATAATGAGCACGAGGTTTCACAGTTCCACATCGAGAACGGCTCGTTCCTGCGCCTGAAGACCCTCTCGCTCGGCTACACGCTCCCTGCCAATGTCATCAGCAAGCTTCGCATGACAAATGCACGCATCTACTTCCAGGCACAGAATGTATTCACTATCACAAACTACACCGGTGCCGATCCCGAAGGTCTTGGCTATCTCTACGCAATGCCTCGCCAGTACACCATCGGTATTCAATTCGGTTTCTAATCACTAATCTACGAATCTTCATTTAATCACAGAATACAATGAAACTACGTAATATATTTCTCTCTCTCGGCTGCGCTGCAATCCTTGCTTCATGCAGCGACGATTTCTTGGAGAACAAGCCACAAGGCAGCCTCTCCGACGGTGTGATGACTTCGACCGATGCCATCGACCTCCTTGTAAACTCAGCATACGCCGGTCTCTCAGGCATCACCAATGAGCAAGGCGACCCCTGTATACGTCCAACATCAAACTGGAGCTACGGTGAAGTGCGTGCCGACAATGCCTACAAGGGCGGGGGCGGCGAAGGCGACATCTGGGACGTGCACGCGATGGAAACTTTCCAGGTGCAAGCCAACAACGGCAACCTCGACGGCAAGTGGTTCAACCTGTACAGCCAGATTTCGCGTTGCAACGCTGCTCTGCGTGTACTCAACGCTGCTGATGAGAATGAGGTTAAGACAAAGGCTTCACGCATTGCCGAAATGAAGGTGCTCCGCTCACACTTCTACTTTGAACTTGTGCGCCTTTTCCGCAACGTGCCTTACATTGACGAGAATCTCGCCACTGCCGACTATGTGAACGTGGGCAACGATGAGTTTACTCGCGAACAGCACCTCGACCGCATCGCCAAGGAGCTGCTCGAAGCTGCCGAGAGCCTTCCCGACCGTCAGAGTGAAGTGGGACGCATCAACAAGAATATCGCCCTCGCTTACGCCGCAAAGGTGCGCCTGTATCAGGCATACGAGCAAGACCCTACAACTCATGCAGTGACAGCCATCAACAAGGAACTGCTCCGCGAAGTGGTATCGCTAATCGACCGCGTGCATGGATATGACCTCCTCGACGATTTCCAGCAGCTCGATCTCGTAGCCTACGAGAACGGCACAGAATCAGTGTGGGCTATACAGTACTCAATGAACGACGGTTCTGAGAGTGCCGGACGTGTGAACTGGAGCAATCTGCTCAACTCTCCCGGCGGTAACAGCCCTTATCATGGCGATGGCTTCTTCCTCCCATCGCAGGATCTCATCAATGCCTATCAGACCGATGAAAACGGACTTCCGGTATTCGACTACCAGTCGCGTCCCGATTATGCCACTGTGACTTTCATCGACGATGAGCACCAGTCGCTTGCCAACACCACTCCGAGCGTCGACCCGCGCCTCGACTTTGTGGTTGGTCGCCCGACCATCACTTTCAAGACCTACAAGGACACTCCTTGCCAGTCGTGGGTACGCGACCGCGGTGTCTACGGCCATAATTGCGCAAAGCGTTTCTGGGTGTCGCCTGAGTCAAGCGATATGTTCCAGGGCTGGCCTTGGGGTGCTTCGCAGCTCAACTGGCAGATTATCCGCTATGCCGACTTGCTGCTCTACAAGGCTGAGGCTCTAATCGAACTTGGCGAAGACCTCAACTCCGCACGCGAACTTATCAACCGTGTACGCACCCGTGCCATGAACAGCGAGTGGGTGAAGGACTTCAACGATGCTTCAAAATATGCTGCAAACTACAAGATTGGTCTTTATCCCGCCACCGGCTGGAATCAGGATTACGCCCGCAAGGCACTCCGCACCGAGATGCGTCTTGAGAAGGCTCTCGAAGGCGAGCGTTACTTCGACCTGGTACGCTGGGGAATTGCAAAAGAGGTGATGACGGCATATTTCAATGCCGAGAAAGATGCACGCATCTACTACACCGATGCCAAGTTTGATGCCGGTGAGGAGTATTACCC
>CAMFSS010000025.1 GCA_945983195.1 uncultured Prevotellaceae bacterium
GACACGACCCACGCGAGTTTTTGCCCGTGAAGTATTCAAGAGCCGCACTCCGAAGGTGATTTTCGACTCGGTGCACGTGGCTGGTGCGAGGTCGCAGAAACAGAACGACTATCTGCGACATCTGTTTATTCGCAGCGATTGCGACACTCTCAATGTGGAGCAGGCTAAGATTGCCTACTACCGTGCCATTTCATCGGGCAAGCTCAAGGACTTTGTGCCGCATGCAGAGTTTAAGCGTGAGAATGAGATGTTCACTCTCAATTTCGATGCCAAGGTGCGCGACAACGTGTCGGTTGGGGTAGGAGGCTGGCTCACTTCGTCGACCAACAGCATGATGTATCTGTCGCTCAACTACAACTCACTCAGCTATAATTCATTTGATGCGTCAGTCGATGGTTGGGTAGGGCAGAGCTACTATGCCGGACGTCTGTTGGCGCGAGTGGCGTTTAATTTGCCGCGTCCTACCGAACTGCAACTGGAGGCTGTGACATCGAAGCAGAAATTCTATGAGAGCGACATGCTCTTCTATGAGGACGAGCTGCCTTCGTTCATCATCAATAACGACCGCTATGCACGCCTCAATTTCGGCTGTGCTATTGGCCGACGCTCACGCCTCACAATCGGACTTGGCTACGGCTATCTGCACGACCGATTCTACCAGAGCAATGTGGTGGATTTCTCGGCTGTACAGCAGGATCACGCACGCTACAAGCTGTGGCAGGCACGAGCAGCATTTGAGCGCAACTCGCTCAACCATGAGATTTATCCCTCGTCGGGCAGCCGATTCCGCATCACTGCGATGGGAGTGCTTGGCAACAATGAGTACACTCCGGCTCCCGGACAGGGGGCGCGAGGCTCTGCTGATGAAACTTGGGCGCAGGGCGAACTTCAGTGGGACAAATATGTGAATATGCACCGACACTTCGCTCTCGGATTCAGGACTGATGTGGTGGCTTCGACTCGCGAGCTGATGGGCAACTACACGGCTACCATTGTCCAGTCCACGGCATTCATGCCAACGCCGTCGACAGCCAACTATTTCAATCCCGACTTCCGCAGCAATTCATTTGTGGCATGCGGAGTGGTACCGGTGTGGAAGGTAATGGACAACTTGCAGCTTCGCACCGAATTCTATGCTTTTGCCCCATTCAGGCGAATCGAGGAAAACAAAGACCACTCGCCATACTATGGCAAATGGTTCAATCATTTGAGCTATATGGGTGAGGCTGCCATAGTCTACAACTTCCCGTTTGCATCGCTCAGCATCTATGGAAACTATTTGAGCTACCCCTCGCGCAACTGGAATTTCGGCATCAGCTTCGGCCTCTTCTTCACAGCCCCACGCTTCCTCCGATAATGCTATTGCTGAAACCAATAAACCTTTTATGGGATAGCAATGCTATTATAAGATCAAAAAAGCGGTGTGCCCGGAATTAACCAGGCACACAGCCTAGAGGATTTGCAATAATCTTATTCCTCCATGATATCCACACCCCGGTGGAGGGCTTCCTCATTCATTGGAATCAGGTTGTGGTGACGCTCGGGGAGGGTCTTTTTCAGCCCTTTCAGTACGCTTTCAACCGCTACTATGGGCTTCACTTTGAGCAGTGCTCCAAGTACGATCATATTGAATGCCTTGTTGTTTTTAAGCTCAAAAGTTGCCTCCATGGCGTTGATGTGATACACCTTGATGTCGGTGCGCTTTGGGGGAGTGTGAATGCCGTAGCTGTCGTATATCAGTACGCCACCCGGCTTCACTTTGCTCTCAAAGCGGTCGAGACTCTGCTGGTTGAGCACCACGGCAGTGTCGTAGGCATTGAGAATGGGAGAGCTGATGCGCTCGTCGCTCAGAATCACGGTGACATTGGCGGTGCCTCCGCGCTGCTCCGGACCGTATGATGGCATCCAGGTCACTTCCTTATCTTCCATAAGTCCGGAATAGGCAAGAATCTTACCCATCGACAGGACACCTTGTCCTCCGAATCCGGCTATAATGATTTCTTCTTTCATACGCGAATTGTGTTATGTGTTGCGCTTGCAATTGGCACGCGCGGCTGTGTCTATACGTTTTTTAGGTCACCGATAGGGTATTTCTCAAACATGTGCTCCTTCATCCATTCGTTCGCCTGGACGGGAGGGAGTTTCCAGCCCGAATTGCATGTGCTGACGATTTCAACGAGCGAAGTGCCCTTTCCTGCCATGCTGTTTTCGAAAGCCTTGCGGATTGCAGCCTTCGCCTTGCGTACGGCAGCAGGAGTGTGCACACTTTGGCGCGTCACATAGCATGCGCCGTCGAGCTGTGCCACCAGGTTGGATATCGCGAGAGGGTAACCGTTGAGGTCGGCACGGCGGCCGTAGGGTGTTGTAGCTGTCTTCATTCCGAGCAGTGTGGTTGGAGCCATTTGTCCGCCTGTCATGCCGTAGATTGCATTGTTGATGAATACGATTGCTATGTTCTCTCCACGGTTGGCGGCATGTATAGTCTCGGCGGTGCCAATGGCTGCCAGGTCGCCGTCGCCCTGATAAGTGAATACCAGTTTGTCGGGCTGCAATCGCTTGATTGCAGTTGCAACAGCAGGAGCGCGACCGTGTGCGGCCTCAATGAAGTCAACGTCGATATAGTTGTAGGCAAACACTGCACAACCCACTGGAGCTACTCCGATAGCTTTATCCTCGGCGTTCATCTCTTCAAGGATTTCAGCGATTAGTTTGTGCACCACTCCATGACTACAGCCGGGACAGTAGTGCATGTGAGTGTCGTTGAGCAGAGCCGGACGCTTGTAGACGCGGTTCTCGGGTTTGATTATATCATTGATATCCATAGCCATAGTCATTATTTGTTGATAAAGAGATTCTCGAGTGCGGCAAGCACCTCGTCGGGGGTGGGAACATTTCCGCCAAGACGGCCGTAATGCTTCACCTCGACGTTGCAGTTGACGGCAAGTTTCACATCTTCAATCATCTGTCCGGCATCGAGTTCCACTGTGAGTATGCCCTTGCACCCCTTTGCTGCATCAGCTATCTGCTGAGCCGGGAACGGCCACAGAGTGATGGGGCGCACAAGACCGAGCTTTATTCCTTTTTCGGCTGCAAGTTCCATCACCTTCTGGCAGATGCGTGCCATGCTTCCAAAAGCCACGAGCAGATAGTCGCAGCCGTCGGTGTTGATAAGCTCACAGCGTGTTTCGTTTTTCTCAATTTCGCGGTAGGTGCGCTGGAATCGCAGGTTGTTCTGCTCCATGCGGTCATCATCGAGTTCAAGCGAGGTGATGATGTTCTGCTTGCGGCCTTTCTTTCCGGTTGTAGCCCAGGGGCATTGCTGGCGTATCTGCTCTTCGGTGCGGCGCGGACGCTGCTCGGGAAGTACCACCTTTTCCATCATTTGCCCCACGATACCGTCGGCGAGAATCATAGCCGGAGTGCGGTATTTGAAAGCGAGGTCCCAGCCAAGGCTCACGAAGTCGCACATTTCCTGCACGCTCGATGGAGCGAGCACAATGGCATGGTAATCGCCATGCCCACCACCCTTGCACGCCTGAAAATAGTCGGCTTGCGAGGGGTGTATGGTGCCGAGGCCCGGTCCGCCTCGCATCACATTGATGATGAGTGCCGGAAGTTCACTCGCTGCGATATAGGAAATACCCTCCTGCATGAGGCTGACGCCGGGGCTTGACGATGATGTGAACACCGCTTTGCCGCATCCGGCACCGGCATACACCATGTTGATTGCCGCCACTTCGCTCTCAGCCTGAAGCACCACCATGCCTGTGGTTTCCCAAGGCATTTCGTCTTCGAGGGTTTCAAGAACTTCTGATTGTGGAGTGATAGGATAACCGAAATAGCCGTCGGCACCATAGCGTATAGCTGCGTGTGCGAGAGCTTCGTTACCTTTCATCAATCTTACTTCTTCCATTGTTTTCGGATATTACTTGTATTTGGGTAAAAGTGATTTTATTCTTGGTGTTGGGAAATTGCCGTTACGGTTCTTTTACTCGATAGACCTCAATGCAGGCATCGGGGCAAACCATAGCGCAACTTGCGCAACCTATGCACTTTTCGGGCGAACTCATGAAAGCATAGTGATAGCCTCGATTGTTGACCTCTTTCGGCTGTAGCGAAAGCACGTCTGCCGGACATGAAGCCACACACAGGCTGCAACCTTTGCATTTCTCTTCGTCGATTGTGACTGCACCTCTAATTTTTGCCATAGTTCATTATTGATTTTGTATTGCAAATTTAACCAAAAAATTCTGTTTTTGTGTGGATTAACACAACATTAACCTTTGGCACAAATTTGGCAAAAGTGTGCCAAAACGAACCTAAAAGAGTGAAAATCAAAACTGTAATCGGCAGCCAGTCTGAGCTTGCCGATTTATTGGGGTTGCCACCCGAGCCTATTTTGCGTGTTTCACCGGCTCAATGTGTATGTTGATGTGCGTCTGCACCCCAAAAGTGGCGCGAATTTTGCGCTCAATCTCCGAAACGCGCTCGTGAGCATCGCGCAGTGGCATATCCCCGTCCATGCGCAGATGCACGTCGATGGCAAAGATGTTACCTATGCGGCGTGTACGCAGGTGGTGCGGCTCGCTGACTCCGGGGAACGACAAAATGATTTGGCGTATCTGCTCCTGTATGTCCTCGGGAAGCGATTTTTCAAGAAGTTCGCCCATGCTGGGAATGATGAGCTGAATTGCTACTTTCATGATGAAGACACTCACGATGATTGCGGCTATCGGGTCGAGAATTTCAGCCCCGTGACCGAAGAAAATTGCGCCTCCGATTCCTATGGCAGTGCCAATCGACGACAGGGCATCGCTGCGGTGGTGCCAGGCATTGGCAATCACCACTTGTGAGTTCACAGCACGCCCTACGGCGGCAGTGTAGCGGTAGAGAAGCTCTTTCACTACAATTGACACTACAGCCATGACAAAGGCTATTGTGTGAGGCTCGGGCAACGTACCTTCGGCAAAGTAGCGATAAATTTTCCAGCCGCCGTCCCACATGATTCCCGAACCTACAATGAATAGCAACACACCAATTATTGCTGTGGCGAGAGTCTCATATTTGCCGTAGCCGTAGGCGTAAAGCTCGTCCTTGGGCTTGTGGGCAAAGCGAACGAATACAAGTACAATCACATCGGTTACGAAGTCGGAGAGTGAATGTACGGCATCAGCAATCATTGCAGCACTGTTGCCAACAATGCCGGCAATGAACTTGAAGAGCACCAGCATAAAGTTTGCTACAGAGCCAATGATGGTGGCTGCGTAGATTTTTTGCTTTTCAGAAAGGCGTGATGAACTTGTCATAGGCACAATTTTACTAATTGTACGGAAAATATTTTGCAAATTTACATATAAAAGTCGACACTATGTGGCAGATTTTTGATAAATTTGGCGGTTAAAATATATCAGCTATGGAAATGACATTTTCAGAGGCACTGCGTGTGCCCGGAAAGATATTTGTGGGTGCCGGTGCGCTTGAAGAGGCAATGCCTTCCATTGTGCGCTGCGGCTGCAAGGCACTTGTTGTGACCGGTCCGCACGTGGGGCGGTCGGCGATGATGCAGCGGTTGTGCGAGCTGCTTGAGGCATCAGGTGTGGAGTATGCGATTTTCGATGGAATTACCGGAGAGCCTACTGATGACATGATTGATGCCGGTGTGCGTGTGTACAGTGAAGCGGCTTGCGACTTCTGCATTGGCATTGGCGGCGGCAGTCCACTCGATTCAGCTAAAGCGATTGCTGCTATGACCGTGTGTGAAGGCTCAATTGCCGACTACAATGGCAGTGTGATAGAGTGCGTAATGCCAAAGGTGGTTGCAATTCCCACCACGGCAGGAACAGGTTCGGAAGCGACAAAATTCACAATAGTGACCGACTCGGCTCGAGGCATAAAGATGCTGCTCAAGGGCGATGTGCTGCTGCCTGATGTGGCTGTTGTCGATTACACTCTCGGTATGGGTGCTCCGAAGGGGGTGACGGCTGCAACCGGGCTTGATGCTCTCACACACGCCGTGGAATCGCTCATATCGGTGAAAGCTACACCGGCAACCGACACTCTTGCCGTGAGTGCCGTGAAGCGCATAATGAAGTATCTGCCGATGGTCTACGCTGACGGAAGCAATGCCGAAGCGCGCGAACAGATGGCAATTGCAGCCCTTGAGGCAGGAGTGTGCATCAACAATTCGAGTGTCACTGTGGTGCATGGCATGAGCCGCCCGATTGGTGCGCTTTTCCATGTGCCTCACGGCATATCGAATGCCATGCTGCTATCCACTTGCCTTGCCGACATGGAAACCGATGCTCGTGAAAAATATGCGCTGCTTGCAGGTGCTATCGGCTGCACATGCGAGAGTGAAGCTGCAGCGTCGGTCTGCTTCATTGAAGCTGTGAAAGAGTTGTGCCGGGTGTGTGAAGTGCCTTCGTTGCGCCAATATGGAATTGACGAGGCTCAGTTCTTTGCTTCTTTAGACAAAATGGCAACTGACGCCATAGCAAGTGGCAGTCCTGCGAATGCTCCGAAGAATTACACTAAGGAGGATTGCATCAGGCTCTATCGCACGGCTTTCGGATAGCAGTGCGCCTTCAGCCATACAGGGAATTGTGTCAGTGGCTTTCTGAAATCATTGATGTGAGAACGTTGAATGCCGTCTCGAGAATGGTATCTTTGCCGCGTGCACGGTCGTCGTCGGTCATATCGACCTTGCAGCCCTCTGAAGGCTCAACGCCAAACTCGGTTTCCTTCCCCGATGCGTCGAGAATGGAGCATGCTGAGAAGCGCACCGTCCAACCGCATGGAATCTCCGATGTGAACGGCAATCCGCTTCCGCCACCGGTGGTGTCGCCCACAATGCGCACATTAGGCACATATTTCATGATCGACACGAAATTGTTGGTAGCACTGTAGGAGGAGCGGTTGGTAAGTATCACTACCGGCTTCATGTATTTGATGCGTGATGGTGAAGCAGGGTGGAAGTAGTAGTCGTAGGGCTCGGAGAAGTCATCATGTCCGGGTCCGGTCTTGTGCGAAATGGAGCCGGCGTAGAGATCGTCGGTGATGAATCGAGCCACGAGAGTTTCCACATTGGTGAGAAAACCTCCGCCATTGTTGCGCACGTCGATAATCAGTCCGTCGCTACTTGCGAGATATGCGAGAACATTGTCGAGATTCCCTTCGCCGATACCGTTGCTGAAGTCGCCGTAGTACATATAACCGAAGTTGTTGCTGAGAATCTGGTACTTTATTCCGCTTACTTGGTGATAGTTGAAGTTGAGGTAGAATTCATTCACGAGCCGCTCGTCGTAGTTCTGCGGATATTGCTCCCATATCCAGTAGCGCGACACATTGAACGACGAAATTAGGTTGGTGTGTCCGTCCTTAAGCTCGCGCAGCATCGTGGCGCACACGTCGAAGAGTTCGGTTGATGACATTTCGGGGTGCACTTGCGCCCGGTAGCGGCGGCCAACCTCGTCCCAATCAATGTTCTTATACTTGAAGAAGCAGTAATGCTCGTCGATTTCTTTCCATAGAGCATCGAAGTTGCCTTGCGGATTGTTTGAGAACTCTTCATGTTCGTGACATGCCGAAAGAGAGAGCATCAGTGCTGCCACTAAGGATATATGGAGGAAAAAGCGTGCCATGTGAGAACTATTTGGAATGAGTATTTTTTGATTTGCGTTAATCGATGTTACAACTTGCGTGCTGCATTTAGCCTCAACGATATGAATGTGTATGCTCCTGTCAATGCCAAAATGCTTAACACCAGGACAGACAAATGATAGCTTGTGGGAACGAGAATATAGACAATGGATATTGCCAACTGCGTGGCGGCATAGCCGAGAGCTATGCGCATGTGACTCACTCCACCTTCAAAAGCCAGACGCTGATAGAGGTGGCTGTGGTGCGACTGTAGCAAGTTTTCGCGGCGAATGCTCCTGATGAGCAGCGTGAGTGAGAAATCGACCAAATAGACTATTGTCAAAGTCACAACAGTGAAGTCGCAAGTGATTGCTGCGCTATCGGGCGATGAATGTTGCGATACGGCCTGCAAAAGCAGATAGAATGCAATGAAATATCCCAGTGAAATGGAACCCGTATCGCCGCAGTAGCACCGCTCGGGAGTGCGGAAATTGAAGGCACTGAATACAATCACGGCGCAGACCATTGCAATAATCACCAAATCGTTGATTGCGTGGCAAGTGAAGAAAAGAGGAGATATCAGCACGGTAAGAGCATAGCAGCCGGTGATTCCCTTAATCCCATCAAGGAAGTTGAATGTGTTGACTACGGCAACAGTGCACGTCAGTAGCACGGCAATGAGCAATGCCGACGGCTGGAACGACGGTACGCTGTCAATTATCTGAAATATCAGGAGTGAACAACACAGGAAGTGCACGGCAAGACGCAGCATGGGCGACAGGTTGTCGATATCGTCAACAAAGCTTACAGTGGCTATCACTGCCAATCCTATAAAGAACCAGGGATAAATCAGACTCCCTGTCGACAGAAGATGATAGAACTCGGCAGCGGCGTATGCAATCGGTATGACAATGCCTCCACCTGTGACCACTGCATTATTACCTGAACCGTTGACAATGCCACGCTTGCGAGCCAACGCGATGTAGGCACGCATGCACAGCCACAAACCCGCCATTAGGGCAAGCGACAGTGGCAAAAGCGATATGCAGGCAATCATTTCCATTGATATGTGTCGGTCTTTTCAGAAATACTTAATTTGTTTGATACCACTCATAGAGCGTGCGTACGCCATCTTCGATTTCCATGCTGTGATGCCAGCCGAGTGCGTGCAGGCGGCTCACGTCGGTGAGTTTGCGCATTGTGCCGTCGGGCTTCGATGCGTCCCACTTTATTTCACCACGATAGTCGATAGTGCGCTTCACAAGGGCGGCGAGTTCGGCAATTGTGATTTCCTTGCCGCTGCCTATGTTGATGTGGCAGTTGCGTATTTCGCGCTTGGCGGCTTCGGCAGTACCGGGAACTACGGGTGAACCCTCGTAGGTATCGGCAAAGTCGATGTGTTCCATCACATATACCGAGGCATCAGCCATGTCTTCGCTCCATAGGAACTCACGAATGGGCTTGCCCGAACCCCACAGCAGCAAGTGCGTGCTGTGTATGCCGTATTTGGCAAGGATTGCGCGGATTGCATCTTCAGTGGCATTGCCGTCGGTGCCCTCGATGGGGCGGCGGTTGAGATCGGTGCGCACGGCATCGAGATTGTTCTCATGCAGCATCTTTGCAAGATATATTTTGCGAATCATTGCCGGTAGCACATGGCTCGTTTCGAGATTGAAGTTGTCGTTTGGTCCATAGAGGTTGGTGGGCATCACGGCTATGTAGTTCGTTCCATATTGCAGATTAAAGCTCTCACAAAGTTTCAGACCTGCAATTTTGGCTATTGCGTATGGCTCATTGGTGTACTCAAGCGGCGACGTGAGGAGTGCGCTTTCGGGTATGGGCTGCACAGCTTCGCGCGGATAGATGCAGGTGCTGCCCAGAAAAAGCAGCTTCTTCACGCCGTGGCGGAAGCTTTCGCCGATTACATTCTGCTGTATTTGCAGATTTTGGTAGATGAAATCGGCACGGTAGATGCTGTTGGCCATGATTCCACCCACATGAGCGGCGGCAAGAATCACATATTCGGGCTGTTCGGCATCGAAGAATTGGCGCACAGCCACTGCATCGAGCAGATCGAGCTCGCTGTGGGTGCGTCCTATCAAGTTGGTGTAACCTTTTTTCTTGAGGTTGTTCCATATAGCCGAACCTACGAGTCCGCGGTGTCCGGCAACGTATATTTTTGAGTCCTTCTTCATTGTTTGCTGTTGGTTATCGCACATTGTGCGGGTCTTTAGCCACAAGGCGCATGTCGTTGTCGACCATGATGTTTACAAGTTCCTGGAACGAAGTCTTGCGTGGATTCCAGCCAAGCTTGGTGCGTGCCTTGGTGGGGTCGCCAAGAAGTTGGTCGACCTCGGCAGGACGGAAATATTTCGGGTCGACTTCTACAAGCACCCGGCCTGTGGCGCGGTCAATTCCCTTCTCGTCGAGACCCTCGCCTTGCCATTCGAGATCGATGCCTGCACGGGCAAATGCCAGTGTGGTAAATTCGCGCACTGTGTGGTACTCTCCGGTGGCTATAACAAAGTCGTCGGGCTCGGGCTGCTGCATGATGAGCCACATGCACTCCACATAGTCTTTTGCGTAGCCCCAGTCGCGGTAGGCGTTGAGGTTGCCGAGGTAGAGCTTGTCCTGAAGCCCGTTGACGATGCGTGCGGCGGCAATTGTGATTTTGCGTGTCACGAAAGTTTCGCCACGGCGCTCGCTCTCATGGTTGAAGAGAATGCCGTTGACGGCAAACATACCATAGCTCTCGCGGTAGTTCTTCGTAATCCAGAAACCGTAGATTTTGGCGCAGGAATAGGGGCTGCGTGGATAAAACGGAGTATTCTCGTTCTGGGGCACTTCCTGCACTTTCCCATAAAGCTCAGATGTGCTTGCCTGATACACCTTGGTTGTCTTTTCGCGGTGCAGAATGCGCACAGCCTCAAGCAGTCGCAGTGTGCCCACAGCATCGGTTTCGGCAGTGTATTCGGGCACGTCGAAAGAGACTTTCACATGGCTCTGTGCGGCAAGATTATATATTTCGTCGGGCTGCACCTCCTCGATGATACGGATAAGCGAACTGGAGTCGGTCATATCACCATAGTGAAGGTTGACGAGGCGTTTCTGTTTCATGTCGCGCACCCACTCGTCAAGGTATAGGTGCTCGATGCGACCGGTGTTGAACGTGCTGCTGCGTCGGATAATGCCGTGCACCTCATATCCCTTCTCGAGCAGGAACTCGGCAAGGAAAGAGCCGTCTTGACCGGTGATGCCGGTGATAAGGGCTATTTTGCGTTTGTCGTTGTTGTTCATATTGTTGAAATGTGTGGAGTGAGTGGTTAGCAATAAATTTGGTCGTTGATGTAGTCGTCAAGTTCCTTGAAGCGCTTTATGAAGAACTTCGCCTGATGTTTTTTGTCGACTTTTATGTCCTGTGGGTGAATGTTGCTTCCATCATCGAGCAGAAGCACCGAAAGTGCGCCGTTGGTGTTGGCAACGAGAAAGTCTTTGGCAGGGTTGTCACCAACGAAAACATACTCCACCCGCTCTCTGTCGGTACTCGGGTAGCGGTGCTTGATTTCGTTGAAAGCGGCAGGATTGGTCTTTTCGCAGCCCATTTCCTCGCTGATGAAGATGTTCTCCCAGGGAATGTACTCATAGAGGCGCAGAGCGCGGATTTTATTGCGCTGTGTGAATGAACGGCCGTCGGTGATTATGAACATTGGCACACCGAGCGCTTTCATGTGTTCAAGCATCTCACGCGTCTCGTCGCTGAGTTTCAGCATTGGTATGTGGCTTCGGTATTCTGTCACCATCCATTCTATTGCGTTGGGAATCTCCACACCAATGGCATTTAAGTGCTTCTCGAGGCAGTCGAAAGGATTAATGCCATGGTCGAAGGCATCGAGCATCACATTGAAGGCTTCGTCGGGCTGTGTGCCGTAGTCGGCTACAAGCAGCCGGTCGATGTGCCGATAGCCTGAAACCACGAAATCCACCTCTTTGTAAAGCGTGTCGTCGAGGTCGAAGATGAGAACTTGAAAATCGGGCGGTAATAATTCCATATAATGATTCTGTGGATTATTTGCTTTGATAGTAATTCTTGATGCAGTCGATAACGCGTGCTATTTCATCGTCGGTGAGTATGCTTCCGCTTGGCAGGCAGAGTCCGCGGTCGAACAGCCTTTCAGCACAGCCGTCGCCATAGAATGGCGCGTCGGCATACACCGGCTGCATATTCATCGGGCGCCACAGGCGGCGCGACTCGATATTTGAGGCTTCGAGCGTCAGGCGCAGCTCTTCGGGCGAAAATGGCAGCTTGTCGTCGAGGAGAATGGTTGTGAGCCAAAAGTTTGAAACGGCATCGGCATCAGGCTCGCTGTGCACGGTGATTCCCGGCAGATTGCCCAATTCGCGAGCATATAGCGAGTGAATCTCGCGGCGGCGAGACACGCGCTCGGCAATGTGCTCCATCTGTCCGCAGCCTATTCCTGCGCTGATGTTGCTCAAGCGATAGTTGTAGCCAATCTCCTTGTGATAATAGTAGGGCATAGGTTCGCGTGCCTGTGTGGCAAGGAACTTCACGTGCTTTGCAGCTTCGGAATTGGGGCATATCAGTGCTCCACCTCCCGAAGTGGTGATGATTTTGTTGCCGTTGAAGCTCAGTGCGCCAAAGTCGCCAATTGTGCCGCATTTGCGACCTTTGTAGGTGGAGCCAAGGGCTTCGGCAGCATCTTCAAGTACAGGTATGCCATAGCGTCGGGCAATTGCCATGATTTCGTCCATTTTTGCAGGCATTCCATACAGATGCACCACCACAATAGCCTTTGGGTGGCGTCCTGTTGCACGCTTGCGGTCGGTGATGGCACGCTCAAGAGCATCAGGATCCATATTCCAAGTGTCCGGTTCGCTGTCGACGAACACCGGATGTGCCCCCTGGTATTTCACGGGGTTGGCACTTGCGGCAAAGGTGAACGACTGGCACACCACCTCGTCGCCTGCTGTCACACCAAGTTCTACCAGACCGAGGTGCAGGGCGGCTGTGCCTGCGCTGAGTGCCACTACATTGGGCGCATTGAGATAGGATTCGAGCCTCTTCTCAAATTCATCGACATTAGGGCCGAGTGGCACAACCCAGCTTTCAGCAAAAGCCTCGTTGATATATTGCATCTCGTTGCCACCGAGGTGCGGAAACGACAAGAAAATCCTCGTATTCATTGCATCAAACATTATAATCTGCAAAATTACTCAATTTTGCCGATAGCTCCCCTATATTGCTTCACATTTTTGAAAAAATTTCACGCAAGTTGCCTATTTTCTACGGAATGCTGATTTATGCGCCACAACATTCTCAGCGGAAAGAACACCGAGTTCATTGCTGCCGAGCCTACCACGGCGCAGGCGTAATCGTTTCGGAGCTAATCAATGACGGGCTGATGAAGGGTGTGGATATTCCGCAGCTCGAAACCTTTGAGGCAGGAATGCTCTTTGCCCGCAACCTCAAAGATGTCCCCCCCCCAAGTGTAACTAATACGAAAAAACATAGTAGTTAGCCACACATAGAGAGGCTGTGTCGTAATGTTTTTACG
>CAMFSS010000026.1 GCA_945983195.1 uncultured Prevotellaceae bacterium
GCTTCACCCCAACTATTCCAAGGAAAAGGAACATCACGATGGGGATAATCAATACGGCTACTGTATATGAAAATTCCATAAATCTTAAAATTTCATTTTGGTGAGTTCACGAATATCGACTTTCTTGACTGCACGGAACACATTGATGACAATGGCTATGGCGAGTGCGGTCTCGGCTGCGGCGATACCTATGGCAAACAGAGTGAAAAACATTCCCTCCATCTGACCTGGGAACAAGAACCGGTTAAACACTGTGAAATTGATATCGACCGAATTGAGCATAAGCTCCAGCGATATCAATATTGCTATCATATTTTTGCGGGTGATGAACCCATAGACACCGCAGCCGAACATGATGAGGCTGGGAATCAAATACATCAACATTGTTATTTCCATATCTCTTACCCTTTCTTATCTTTTACGGGCTATAACAACGCCTCCGATTATACATGCCAACAGCAAGATGCTTATCGCCTCGAAAGGAAGCAGATAGCCCCACTTGTCGGTGCTCAGCAATGCCTCGCCTATGCGATGTATGTCGACATTCAAGTTCGACGACATCTGGCGGCAAGCAAATGCTCCATAGCTGAGCAAGGAATAGCCACAGAGTGCCACACCGGCTACGGCGGCACTTAGTCCCAACCACCGCTTGTGTGCGGTGAGTGGCTCGGAATTATTGCCTGGGCGACTTGTGAGCAAAATCGAGAACACAAACAGCACCATAATGCCTCCCGCATACACTGCTATCTGCACTGCTCCGAGGAACTCATAGCCTATCTGGAAATAAATTCCCGCAGTGGCAAAAAGCACGAAAAGCAAATATGTGGCTGAGCGCAGAATCTTGCGCGAAGTCACCGTCAGCACCGAGAACACGATAATTGCAAGCGCAATTATGAAATACATTAAAATATTTCCTACTGAATCCATATTGTTTATTGTTTTTATTTTTTCTCTGTCATTATTTCATATCCGCAATTGATGTTTGGCTGTTATCTCATTGTATTGATCTGATATTGTGGGCGACGTAGCCCCAAAATGCCTATTATATCATTGCGAAGTCTGAATCTGTTAATTCTGTGTTTCACCTCTCCCCTGTCAATTATCCCTCAGTGGTGGGCTGAGGTGCTGGCTTGGGTGCGGGAGTGGGATCTTCTTTCTCCGGAAGATAGTTGAGTTGTTTCACCAGCTTGTCGCGCGTGAATACGGCCTGCTCAAAGTCATTGCTGAACTCTATGGCGTGCGATGCACACGAGGTCACGCACAACTGGCAGAATGTGCAACTGCCAAGGTCGTACATGTATTTCACCAATTTTTTGCGTTTTTTGCCGTCGGGCATCTCCACCATTTTCGACTCTATGTGGATTGTGCCGTTTGGGCAGTTCATTTGACAAAGTCCACAAGCAATGCACTTATGATTTCCCTCCGAATCATACGCAAGTTTCAATGTGGCCCTGAATCGCTCGGGAATGTCAAGTGTTTCGCGGTTTTCGGGATACTGTTTCGTAATTTTAGGTGTAACAAGCTCCTTACCCGTAACTTGCATACCCTGTACGAGGCTCCATGCCCCATTAAAGAGTGACGAGAAATAATCCTTAATACTACTCATAGAAAAAGTCAAACTTTTATTGTTTTGAATTGTCGTTCAAAATTTTTCAATACCGGTTGTTAATTCTTGTATAGTTGATTATAAAAAGGAGAGGCCGGTATTGTCTACTCTCCTTTTTGTAATCATATCATTCTGCAATTAGCGTTCCACCTGGCCGCCAAGTATGTCGAGAAGCTCTGTGGTAATGCCTTGCTGACGCAGCTTGTTATATTCAAGCTGAAGCTCGCCAAGCAGCTTCTGGGCATTGTCGTTGGCACTCTGCATTGCCATCACACGCGCGGCTGCCTCCGAAGCATTGTTCTCGGTGCATATATCCTGCATGGTCGATGCAATGTAGAGCGGCAGTACGCTGTTGAATATAGCATTTGCGTCGGGCTCGAAGATACAGGGGCTGTTGGGATTGTCAGTGTGCTTGCCGCCCGATATTGCCTCATGGCTCACCGGGAGCAGACGGTCTATCTGTATTCGCTGTCGGCTGACTGAGTGGAAATGCATATAGGCTATATCCACACAGTCCACGTCACCGCTCAAAAAAGCTGTCTTGAGGACCTCGGTGAACGCTCCTATTTCCTCAAGGTTGCTGCGTGTGTTGATTCCGTCAACCACTTTCACCTCTATTCCGGCTCCCGCGATTTTCGTGATTGCCTTTATCATCTTCTTTCCCACTGGATAGAGCACGATGCGAAGTCCACTGCCATATTTCTCACGGCATTCGTTGATTCGCTTGAGCACATCCTTGAAAATGTTGATGTTATAGGCTCCACACAATCCATCATCGGTTCCAAACACAACTAATGCCACGCTTTTCACCTCACGAATCTCAATGAGCGGTGAGCTATACTCGGCCTCTGCTGCCATAAGATGCGCCATTACACCCTCTATCTGGCTGCGGAAAGGCACAAGGCGGCGCAGTGCCTGCTCTGCCTTGTGCATCTTTGCCGATGATATCATCTTCATTGCGCTCGTGATCTTCTCTGTCGAGGCAACGGAGCCGATTCGTCCTTTTAATTCGCGTAACGTTGACATAGTTCCTTCCTATATTCAAACTCTGTACTTACTCGTTATCTCGCGTGCTGCCTGCTCCAGCTTGCCGGTTACGTCATCATTGATGACTCCCGACTTGAGCACGTCGAGCACATCTTTCTGATGCTTTGCCTTGAGATACTGTATGAACAGCTTCTCAAACTCTGCAACCTTGTCCATTGGCACGCTTTCAAGCAATCCCTTCGTTCCGCAGTAGATCACAGCAATCTGCTCCTCCACAGCACATGGCTCATACTGTGGCTGGATTAGCAGTCGCTCGTTCTTGCGGCCCTTGTCGATTACCTTGGCTGTCACTGGATCGATATCGCCACCAAACTTGGTGAACGACTCAAGCTCACGGAACTGTGCCTGGTCGATCTTAAGCGTACCGGCAACCTTCTTCATTGCCTTTATCTGTGCATTTCCTCCTACACGCGACACCGAGATACCCACGTTGATTGCCGGACGTACTCCCTGATTGAAGAGAGCTGATTCAAGATAAATCTGTCCGTCGGTAATCGAAATCACATTGGTAGGAATATATGCCGAAACGTCACCTGCCTGAGTCTCAATAATAGGAAGTGCTGTGAGCGAACCTCCGCCCTTCACACGCCCCTTCATCACTTCTGGAAGGTCGTTCATTGTTGCTGCAAGTGCATCATTCTCAATAATCTTTGCTGCACGCTCAAGCAAGCGGCTGTGCAGATAGAAGATATCACCGGGATATGCCTCACGTCCCGACGGACGCTTCAAGATAAGCGATATTTCACGGTAGGCTACTGCCTGCTTCGAAAGGTCGTCATACACTATGAGTGCATCGCGGCCCGAATCGCGGAAATACTCACCGATTGCAACTCCTGCAAAGGGTGCATAGTAGCGCATGGCAGCCGAATCGGCAGCAGTTGCGGCTACCACCACTGTGTAGTCGAGTGCATTGTGCTCACGCAGTGTGTTCACCACCGATGCCACAGTCGATGCTTTCTGTCCGATTGCCACATAGATGCAGTACACCGGTTTGCCTGCCTCATAGTTGCCTCGCTGGTTGATAATGGTATCAATTGCAATGGCGGTCTTTCCAATCTGACGGTCACCGATGATAAGCTCGCGCTGGCCTCGGCCAATGGGCACCATCGAGTCTACAGCCTTTAAGCCGGTCTGGAGCGGCTGCTTCACCGGCTGACGGAATATTACGCCAGGTGCCTTGCGCTCAAGAGGCAGACGTATGAGCTCGCCCTCGATAGGTCCGTTGCCATCTACAGGCTCACCGAGAATGTTGATGACTCGTCCGAGCAATCCCTCTCCCACCGGAATGGAAGCAATCTCGCCCGTGCGCTTCACCGACATATTCTCCGACACTTTGTCGACGTTGTTCAGAAGAATAACGCCCACATTGCTCTCCTCAAGGTTCATAGCCACTCCCGTCGTTCCGTTCTCAAATTCCACAAGCTCATTGGCTTTTACATTTTCAAGACCGTAGACGTGAGCCACACCATCACCCACCTCAAGCACAGTGCCCACCTCTTCAAACGTCATCTTGCCGTTGACGCTCTCAAGCTGTTGTTTTAATATTTCTGATATTTCACTTGGGTTTGTCATCTCACGTTATTTACTAAGTAGTTGTAAACGCAGTTTCTTTAATTCATTCTTTATCGAAGCATCGAGAATCTGGTCGTCAGCCTTTATCACGAAGCCGCCTATCAAGTTGGCGTCAACGCGTGTGGTCTGCTCTATCTTCTTCCCTTTGAGCTGTTGCTCAACCACCTCGACAATCTTGCTCAGTTGGTCATCACCCATATTGTGGGCTGTGACTATCTCTACTTGCGCTATATTGTTGGCATCTCGGTAGATCTTCTGGTATGCCAATGCTATATCGCGCATAAAGTCCTCACGGTTGTGGTCGAATACAAGCTTTATGAACTTCGAGAGGCAACTGTCGTCATTTGCCGATGCTGCCGACAAAAGCACCTTTTCCTTATCCGCCGTGGGCAGAAACTTGTTGCACACTGCCTTTCGCAATGCCGGCTCAGCGGCATAGCTCAGAGCGAGCTTCTTCATTTGCCCATACACGGCGTCACTCTCCTTCTGCTCTGTTGCATATTTGTAGAGAGCCTTGGCGTAACGGCCGGGAATTAGTCCTTCATTCATATTGCTTTACTTTAATTTTTAACCTCAACCTCATTCAACAATTTATCCACAAGCTCGGTCTGCGCTTTGTCGGTCGACATATTCTTGCGCACCATTTTCTCAGCTATGCTGAGTGCAAATGCGCTGACCTCGTTGCGGAACTGCAACTCCGATTCTTTGCGAGCCTGCTCTATCGCAAGCTTGGCAGCGTCCATTACTTTCTTTGCCTCTACCGTTGCTGCCGCTTTGGCATCTTCGATAATCTGGCTCTTCATTTTCGCTGCTTCACGCAATATCTCGGCTTGCTTCATCTGTGCTTCAGCTATGTATTTCTCAGCTTCTGCCTTGGAATTGTCGAGTTGTTCTTTGGCTTCCTTTGCATAGAGCACGCCTTTGTCAATCATTTCAGCACGCTCCTCAAGGCTCTTCACGATGAATGGCCATGCATATTTTGCCAATAGGAAGAACAACAGGGCAAAAACCACAAACATCCAGAATACTAAGCCAAATTCCGGCGTGAACAGTTCCATATTGTCCTGTTAATATGTTTATGATTAGAGGAACAATGAAAGTGCGCAAACAATCACGGCAAACAGGGCTACACCTTCCACAAGTGCTGCGATAACAATCATGTTACTGCGGATATCGCCTGCCGATTCGGGTTGACGCGCGATTGACTCCATTGCCGATGAGCCAATCTTTCCGATACCCAATCCTGCACCAATTGCTGCAATACCAGCACCTATACAAGCTCCAACGCCAACAAGGGCCTCAAACGCTAAAATCATTCCTAACATAGTTGTAATAAGTTTAAAAAGTTAATATTTTTAGTTATTTAATTCGTTTTTTGTTGTGTGGCTCAAGCCACGATTTTTTGTTGTGCCACTTTCATCGCTTATTATACTGATTCAGTGGCGGTTTTTGTTAATTTTTATGCCTCATCGTCATGTCAATTGACGGCGATTTGGCGATTAAGTAGTTCCTGCCTATTCGTGATGCTCTGCCGGTGCCTGTGCAAGTGATATGAACAGTGTCGACAGCATCGTAAACACGAAGGCTTGAATGAAGCTCACCAGCGTGTCGAGCAGAAGCATGAACAGAGAGAATGCTACTGACACAACCGATGTTCCTGCTCCTACGGCTATTCCGCCAAGAGCTGCAAAAATGAATATCAGCAATGTCAACACTATCACTATCATGTGTCCGCCCATCATGTTGGCAAACAGACGCACCATCAGTGCCGCAGGCTTCGTGAAGATTCCGAATACCTCAATCATTGGCATGATTGGTATAGGAAACTTGAGCCACAGTGGCACTTCAGGCCAGAAAATGTCTTTCCAATAGTGCTTCGAACCAAATATGTTGGTGATAAAGAACGTGAACAGTGCGAGCACCATGGTCACGGCTATATTTCCTGTCAGATTTGCTCCTCCGGGGAATATTACTATCAATCCAAGAAGGTTCATCGTCAATATAAAGATGAACACTGTGAGCAGATACGGGGCAAATTTTGGGGCTTTGGCTCCAAGTGTTGGCCGAATCACGCCCATATAGACGAATTCCACTACCAGTTCTATGAATGCTGTCCATTTACGCGGTGCCTTCATGCCGTGCTTCGCATACCAGCGCTTCACACTGAATATGCAAAGCATCACCACAAGTGCACAGATGATGAGCGCAGCCACATTTTTGGTGATAGAGATGTCAAGAGGACGATATTCAACCATTGCACCGTCAGTGCCGGGTTTCGACCCTACTACCTTTCCGTGGTGGTCGCCCTCGGAAGCTATGTAGAATCCTTCAAACTCCTCGCCATGCTGCACACGCGATGAGCTGAAGACGTGCCATGAGCCTTCATAGTCGCGCACTATTATGGGCAACGGTATGCTTAGATGGTGGCAAAATGGCACCTCCCATCCATAGCGGTCGCCCAAGTGCTCAAATATGATGGCCTTGGTGTCGATCTTACCCGACTCTTCTCCCTCTCCGCCCGATGCTTTTGCACTGAAGGCTGTGAGTGAGAGAATGGCAGTCAATAATATGGTTAAAATCTTCTTCATATTTCACGTTTAATATATGCACACCGAAACGACATTAGCGTTAATGTCGGCAATACCGCCCTTTATCTGCCGCGACTCTTTTGCTCCGCCTGCCTTGCCATATTCCATTGTTCCGGCACCCAGAGCAGCTATCATTGCAGCATGATGATCGAGTACGGAGAACGAGCCTTCTACTCCTGGCATAGTCACGCACTCCACCTCGCCGGTGAATTCCACCTTTTCAGCCGATATTATATTTAGTGTCATAATTATTATAAAAGTCTCAAAATGGTATCTGTCAAACTGTGAATTAGCCCACTTCAGCAAGCAGTTTCTTGCCTTTCTCAATTGCCTCGTCAATTGTTCCTACATTGAGGAACGCCTGCTCGGGATACTCGTCCATCTCACCGCTGAGAATCATCTTGAAGCCGCGGATTGTCTCGCTAAGAGGTACCATTACACCGGGTAGTCCGGTGAACGCCTCAGCTACGAAGAATGGCTGTGAAAGGAAACGCTGCGCACGGCGTGCACGTGCCACCACCAGCTTGTCTTCGTCTGAAAGTTCATCAACTCCAAGAATTGCAATAATATCCTGAAGTTCGTTGTACTTCTGAAGAAGCTGCTTCACGGCTTGTGCCACCTGATAATGCTCCTCTCCGATAATATGCGGGTCGAGTATTCGCGATGTTGAATCAAGCGGGTCAACTGCGGGATAGATTCCAAGCTCGGCAATCTTGCGGCTTAACACTGTGGTTGCATCAAGGAAGCTGAATGTTGTGGCAGGAGCGGGGTCGGTAAGGTCATCGGCTGGCACATAGATTGCCTGCACCGAAGTAATACTGCCCTGCTTTGTCGATGTGATTCGCTCCTGGAGTGTTCCCATCTCCGATGCAAGTGTAGGCTGGTAACCTACTGCCGAAGGCATACGGCCGAGAAGTGCCGACACCTCCGAACCTGCCTGGGTGTAACGGAAGATGTTGTCCATAAAGAGTAGAATCTCTTTTCCTCCTCCATCCTGGTCGCGGAACTGCTCTGCAACGGTAAGTCCTGAAAGTGCCACACGCAGACGTGCACCCGGCGGCTCATTCATCTGTCCGAATACGAGCGAAGCCTGCGAGGAGTTAACCTCCTTCATGTCAACGTCCTGAATGTTCCATTCACCTTTGTCCATACCTTCGCGGAATTTATCGCCATACTTGATAACGCCGCTCTCAATCATTTCGCGGAGAAGGTCGTTACCCTCGCGTGTGCGTTCTCCCACACCGGTGAACACCGAGAATCCATTGTGGCCGGGTGCAATGTTGTGAATCATTTCCATGATAAGCACGGTTTTTCCTACTCCGGCTCCGCCGAACAGACCGATTTTACCGCCTTTTGAATACGGTTCAAGAAGGTCAATTACCTTGATACCGGTAAACAGTATTTCTGAGGTAATAGATAGGTCGGCAAATTGGGGCGCAGGCTGGTGAATAGGACGCCTGTTTTCTCCCTCAAGAGCCTTTAAGTGGTCAATAGGCTGACCAATCACATTCAGCAATCGGCCTTTCACCTGTTCTCCTGTAGGCACTGAAATTGGAGAACCGAGATTCTTCACTTGCATGCCTCGCTGCAATCCGTCGGTGCTTTCCATTGCCACACAGCGCACCGTGTCCTCTCCGATGTGCTGCTCCACTTCAAGCACCAGGTCCGTGCCGTCGGGGCGTGTCACCGTGAGAGCTGTGTATATCGACGGTATGGCGTTCTCGCCTCCGTCGAATGCCACGTCGACTACCGGACCAATTACTTGGGTTATTTTTCCAAATTTCTCTTTCATAGTTTTCGTGAAATTTGTCTGTGTTATTATGTTTCTCAGTTGTTTACACTATTATATTAGAAGTGTAGTCCATAAACCACTACGAGTGTCATCAGCACAAGGTTGAAAAGCCCTATCGGCATAAGATACTTCCACTCAAGCGCAAGAAGCTGGTCGATACGAACTCGTGGGAACGACCATTTGAACCAAATGATGATAAACGACACAAAGAATGCTTTTCCGAGGAACCACACCACTGATGGTATGTAGTCCATCACTGCGTTGAAGCCTTCCCAGCCGGGTACGTGGAATGGCATCCAGCCTCCCAGGAACATCAGCGATGCTATTCCCGACACGATGAAAAGATTCAGATACTCTGCAAGATAGAAGAATCCGAAGTGAATTCCCGAATACTCTGTGTGGTAACCTGCTGTAAGCTCATGCTCTGCCTCAGGAAGGTCAAACGGGCCACGGTTTGTTTCACCTGTAGCTGCAATCAAGTAGATGATGAATGCAATTATTGCAGGAATGTGACCTTTGAAAATAAACCAGCCGTCTTGCTGTGCTTCCACAAGGCCTGTAATCGACATTGTGCCGGCAAGAACAACCATTGTCATTATCGAGAGTCCTACTGAAAGCTCATAGCTTATCATCTGTGCACCGCTTCGCATTGCTCCAATAAGTGTGTACTTATTGTTGCTCGACCAGCCTGCAAGGAGTATTCCGAGCACACCTATCGACGAGGCGGCTATCATGAAGAACACCCCTATGTTGAAGTCAATGATTTGCAGACCATTTCCCCATGGCAACACTGCAAACGAAAGCATTGATGCCACAATCACCAAATATGGTGCAAGTGCGAAGAGGAAGCGGTCGATGTTCTCAAGGCGGATAAGCTCCTTGATGAGTATCTTGAACATATCGGCAAAGCTCTGGAGCACGCCCCACGGACCAACTCGCATCGGGCCAAGGCGGCACTGGAACCATGCGCACAATTTGCGCTCATAGAAAATATAGAAGAGTGCCAACACCGAATATACTGCCAAGAGCAGCACACCGATAATCACACATTCAATCACTGTGGCTGCCCAACCAGGCATTACACTCTCAAGCAGTTGGTCAAACCATTCGGTAAATACGCCAAAATTAAACATATTATTCAATTATTTTTTGTATTCTGTGTTTCTTGATTACTTCTCCGTGAATTATCTGTCGATGTCGGGTATCACATAGTCGAGCGATGCTGTGATGGTGATGAGGTCGGCAATCTTGTATCCGCTACAGCTCAAGTCGACAACGCCTATCAGGTTGAGGCACGGGCTGTTGAAGTGCATACGGTAAGGATTCTTGCCGCCGTCACTCTCAATGTACACGCCAAATGCTCCACGGCTTGCCTCTACCTGCTGGAACCAGTGTCCCACAGGAAGCTTGATGAGCTTCGGCACCTTGGCGCATATTTCATTGCCTTCCTCCTTCTCAAGAAGGTCGCATAGCTGCTCAAGCAGGCTCACACACTGCTCTATCTCACGCATACGAAGCATATAGCGTGCAAAGCTGTCGCCAGCAGTCTCTATCACCTCGTCGAATTTCAGTTCATCGTAGATGGCGTATGGAGTGTGCTTGCGAACATCACAGCTATAGCCTGTTGCACGTGCCGACGGACCTGTGATGCCGTAGTTGATAGCTTGCTCCTTGGTTATTACGCCCACTCCCTTCGTGCGGTTCTGTGCTATCACATTGCCTGTGAAGAGCTTGTGATACTCTTTCAGTCGCGACGGCATAATTGCGCACAGTTCGCGCACATCCTTGATGAAATCAGGGTGAACATCTGCAACCACACCTCCTATCACATTGTAGTGCAGCGACATACGCGCACCGCAAGTCTTGTCGAAGATGTCAAGTATCTGCTCACGTTCGCGGAAACCGTAAAAGAATGCCGTAGTGGCTCCCATATCCATTGTCATACAGCCGTACGACAGCAAGTGCGACGACATGCGCATCAGCTCGTCCATCATCACGCGGATTATCTGCGCACGGCGCGGAACTTGAATGCCAAGTGCCTTTTCTATGCAGAGGCACAGGCAGTGGCGGTTCTGGTGAGCCGACATATAGTCCATTCGGTCAGTGTACATGAGTGTCTGTGGATAGCTGTGCGATTCACAGAGTTTCTCGATTCCGCGATGTATGTAGCCCGGCACTGGCACTACCTTCGATACAGTCTCTCCGTCGATAAGTGTGCGCAGACGCATCACACCGTGGGTCGATGGGTGCTGCGGACCGAAGTTTACAACGTAGTCGTCATCGGCAAAAAGCTTGTATTTTTTCTCAACAACCTTGCCATTCTCCTCGACGTAGGTTAATGAATCGTCCTCATTCTCTTCGAGGTTAAGGCGTATGGGGTTTATTTCGGGGTTAGCGTCATAGTCTTTACGAAGTGGATAACCCACCCAGTCGTTGCGGAGGAAGAGTCGGCGCATATCAGGGTGTCCGATAAACTTGATGCCGTAGAAGTCAAACACTTCACGCTCCTGAAGCTCAGCCACTTTCCACAAGTCACTGACGCTGTGGAGCATCGGGTTTTCTCTGTCGGCAGTAGTCACCTTCACCTCAAGCATTGCACGCGAAGCGGTCGAAGTGAGTTCATACACGCAGCCGAGCGTCTCTTTCCAGTCGCATCCTATCACTGCTACCAGATAGTCGAAGTTCAAGTCGGCATCGTTCTTCAATTGCTCTGCAAGCGCACGCCATTCCTTTGCGTCTACGCACACGCGGAGCACCTCGCCATCTTCAAATGTGGCTGAAGGACACAATTTGCCGATTTTTTCTTTTAAGTCAACCATTTATATTATGTATATATGTCTTAGTTTTCAAAATTCTGTTATCTAACTCTCGGCTGATTATTTCATTGCCTCGGCTTTCTCTGGATGCTTGGCAAGGAAATCCTTGATTTTGTCCTGACGGTTTACTCCTCCGAAGAAGCGCTCCACCTTCATCTTGCGCTGAAGCTGCATCAAGCCATAGAACATTGCCTCGGGGCGCGGTGGGCAACCTGGGATATACACATCTACCGGTAGTATCTTGTCGATTCCCTCAACCACACAGTACGAACCCTTGAACGGTCCTCCTGAAACTGTGCATCCGCCGCACGCTATCACATACTTCGGCTCTGCCATCTGCTCATACAGACGTACAAGCACCGGTGCCATGCGGTGAACGATAGTTCCCTGCACCATAATATAATCGGCCTGACGTGGCGAGTTGCGTGCCACCTCAAAGCCGAATCGTGCCATATCATGTCGTGCTGCGCCCAAATGCATGAATTCAATTGCACAGCAGCTCGTACCGAAGCAGAGTGGCCACAGCGAGTTGGCGCGGCCCCAGTTTATCAGCTTGTCGATTGAGCCTACAACTACATTGGCTCCCGATGCGTTAAGCTCCTCTACGAGCTTGTCGATATATTCGTTATCCTTGAAGTCTTCCTTCTTCATTCCTTTTATGCTCACTTCCATTGCAGCGCTCCTTTCCGCCATGCGTATGCAAGGCCTAAAATTAATACACAGAGGAACACTCCTACACTGATAAGTCCGTTAGGACCCAGACTGCGGCAGATGGCCGCCCATGGGAACAAAAATACGGTTTCCACATCGAACATGAGAAACAGAATTGCAAAGAGGTAATAACCCACTTTGAATTGCATCATACTTTCTCCACGAGTCTCCACACCGCACTCGTAGGCTACTCCTTTTTGCGGAGAGAATGAACGCGGCGATATAAGCCCTGCTATGACGAGTGCCGCAGCAACCAGACCAAGACCGGTGATAACTGCTACAACCATCAACGTAGTGCTTTGAATACCGAATACTGATAATTCCATAAATTTATAATATACTGTTTTTAATTTTTTATCTTTGTTTCTACTATGTCAAAGGCATTAACGATTAATTATTGCTCACTGCAAAATATGCATAATCTTCTCATTCACTTTGCATTAGCCACTTCGCAGCACAGCAAGTCAATGAAAAGTCACATTTTTGCAGTGCAAATATACAAAAAACTTTTCGTTTCACACCCACATATCGCAAATTAATTGTTAGTGATTTTTTACTCTAAATTTGTCTTTTTTCTCCTTTAACATCTCTTATACCATTTTTTCTGTCGATGCCAATGACGTGTCGGCAGCAATGCCCCCTCAATGTCGCTCATGCTCACGCATCACTATTTTTAGCGATTGCACCATTTGTCATTAATGTCTATCTTTGCACCATGAAACTATCACTCTACATAACTTTGGCATCACTGCTGGCTCCGACTGCTGCACGCGCGGCTGAAGCCACAACCGATTCCCTGCTACAACACACTCTTAATGAGCTGTCAGTCACTGCAATCAAGCAAGGCAACAATCTTGAATATCAAGCAGTTTCTGCCACCGCTATCAATCGCTCGCTCATCGAGTCGTTGCGCATTTCCGATGCAAAGACTGCAAGCAGCATCGTTCCTAATTTCTTTATGCCCGACTACGGCTCCCGAATGACTTCTTCGGTCTATGTGCGCGGTCTTGGAGCGCGTATCGACCAGCCTGTGGTTGGTATG
>CAMFSS010000027.1 GCA_945983195.1 uncultured Prevotellaceae bacterium
TTGTCGAAGACGTCTACATTGGCATATAGAGCAAAGAATGAGTAGGTGTTGTAGAGCGTGCCGAAGAACTTGCGGCTTACTTCCTCCACACCGGCAGTGTCGAATTTCAGGTTGTCCCATGGCGATGAGTTGGAAATCATGTACCAGCGCAATGGGTCAGTTCCGTATTTTTCAATTGCACCGAATGGATCCACTGCATTGCAAAGGCGCTTGCTCATCTTGTTTCCGTTCTTGTCGAGCACAAGTCCGTTGGAAATAACCGACTTGTAAGCTACGCTGTCGAATACCATAGTTGCAATGGCGTGGAGCGTGAAGAACCAGCCACGAGTCTGGTCAACACCCTCGGCAATGAAGTCGGCAGGATATACGGTGCGGCTGTCGAGAGCCTCCTTGTTTTCGAAAGGATAATGTATCTGTGCGTATGGCATTGAACCGGAGTCGAACCACACGTCGATGAGATCGAGTTCACGCTTCATAGGCTTGCCGGTAGGCGAAACGAGGACGATATCGTCAACGTATGGGCGGTGCAGATCAATCTTGTCGTAGTTTTCCTTGCTGTAGTCGCCCGGAATGAAACCTTTTTCCTTCCAGGGGTTGCTCTTCATGAATCCTGCAGCAACTGATTTTTCTATTTCATTGTAAAGCTCCTCTACGCTGCCAATGCAAAGTTCCTCCTTGTCGTCGTTTCTCCAGATAGGTAGGGGAGTACCCCAATAGCGGCTTCGGCTGAGGTTCCAGTCGTTGAGGTTCTCAAGCCATTTGCCGAAGCGGCCTGTTCCTGTGTGTTCAGGTTTCCACTTGATGGTCTTGTTAAGCTCAACCATACGCTCCTTGCAGGCTGTTGAGCGGATAAACCAACTGGCGAGCGGATAATATAGCACAGGGTTGTCGGTACGCCAGCAGTGAGGGTAGTTGTGCACGTGTTTTTCAATCTTGAATGCAGTGCCGGCCTGCTTCATGCGCATACAGATAACCACATTGAGATCCTCATCTTTCTGTGCAGCTTTTTCGTCGTATTTTCCGTCGACATTGTATTTTGGGGAGTAGGCATTCTTTACATACTCACCTTCATAGTCCTTATAAAGTTCCTTGTTGATGCAGTTTTCAACGAAATCAGCATCAAGTTCGTCCATGAGCCAGTATTTGCCAGTGAAATCAACCATTGGTCGAGTTTCCATCTTCTTGTTAATCATGAAGAGCGATGGGATTCCGGCAGCCTTTGCCACGAAAGCATCGTCGGCACCAAAGGTCGGAGCGATGTGCACGATTCCTGTACCGTCTTCGGTTGTTACATAGTCGCCCGGAATTACACGGAAACCGTTCTCGTTGACAATGATTTTGTCACCAACCTTATCGACTGGTTTTACCCATGGGAAGAGCTGCTCGTAAGCGATGCCAACCAGTTCGTTGCCGGTAAATTCAGCAATAACGCGGTAGGTTTTTTTTTTTTTGAATGCGTTATATTCTTGATATTCATTTTTGGATTCGTCGGCAGCGAAGTAGGCACTGATGGGTTCATTTGACATAATGCACACCATAGGAGTACCGTTATAGGGATTAAACGTCTCAAGTGCTGCATATTCAATCTTCGGTCCCACGCAGAGTGCAGTGTTTGAAGGCAGCGTCCATGGTGTGGTGGTCCATGCAATAATGTTGATGTTGTCCTTGAAACCTTCAGCAGCCTTCGACTTGATTGTCTCAACCACGCTGTTGCCGTTGTCTTTCACACGGAATTGAGCTGTTACGGTAGTGTCTTTTACGTCGCGGTAACAACCGGGCTGGTTGAGCTCATGCGAACTGAGCCCTGTTCCTGCGGCAGGGGAGTATGGCTGAATTGTGTAACCCTTATAAAGCAACCCCTTGTTGTAGAGCTGTTTTAGCAGCCACCATAGCGTTTCGATGTAGCTGTTTTCGTAGGTGATGTAGGGATTGTGCATATCCACCCAGTAACCCATCTTGTGGGTAAGGTCTTCCCACTCCTTGGTATATTTCATCACCTCTTTGCGGCATGCGGCATTGTAGTCGTCGACTGAAATCTTCGAGCCGATATCCTCTTTGGTGATGCCGAGAGCTTTCTCTACGCCAAGTTCCACTGGCAGACCGTGAGTGTCCCAGCCGGCTTTGCGCATCACCTGATAGCCCTTCATAGTCTTGAAGCGGCAGATGATGTCCTTAATTGTGCGAGCCATGACATGATGGATGCCTGGCATTCCATTAGCCGATGGCGGTCCCTCAAAAAACACAAATGATGGTGCACCTTCGCGCTCTTTGATGCTACTCTCAAATACGTTCTCTTCGTCCCACATTTTCAGAACCTCTTTGTTGATGTCTGAAAGATTGAACTTGCTATATTCGTTGAATTTGCGATTCATAAAATTATGTTTTCAATAAAAATCAGTGCAAACTTACACATTTTTTTGCTATTTTCCTAACTTACCCATCTTTCCGCCTTTAATTCCGTTACCAAGGCTGAAAATATTTTGGTCGTAGCTGACTGTTTTCATGCCCTGCTCGCGCTTGCGCTTAAGGGCAAGTTGCACAAGTCGCTCCATTTCTTCATCGAACTTAATGCCCGAGCCTTCCCACAAATAGAAGGAGAGTGAACCGGGAATGGTGTTGATTTCATTGACGAAGATTCGCCGGCAGACCCAAGCACCCCGCCCGCTTTTCCCCTCAACCATCACACCTACGCGGCTGACACCGTGGCATGAAAGTGCTCGGAACGTTTCACCTGCAAGAAACTGGATTTTCTTGGTTTCAACGTCGGGGAGGTCGGCAGGGAACTTCTTTTGTGATGCAGCCATACCTTTAGCTCCTTTTGTTCCACCCATATATTTGTCGGTGTAGTAAAGTATGTACAGTGAAGTAAGAGTCTGCTCAAGAACTGACATTTGATAATAATCGCAGACGCCAATAACAAAACAGTAAAATACCGTAAGATCTTTCAACATAAAATCCACAATGAGGCGGGTGGAATATTGCTCGGCAGTATCAATTTTGTCAATCAACTCCGTGCGGTTGTGTGCACAACCAATTCCAACCGATGAACCAAGGTTGGCTGGCTTCACGATTACAGGATAGCCCAACTTTTCTTCGATTTGCGCAATAAGCTCATCGCGCTTTGCAAACCATTGCTTGTCGGTGAACCACACATAGTCTACCACCGGAATGTTGCAAGCCTGAAGAATCATCTTCATGGTAATCTTATCCATTCCGTTGGCACTTGCGAGAACATCGCAACCTGCATAGGGGATACCTATTGTTTGAAGAACACCTTCAAAGATGCCGTCTTCTACGTTAGAGCCGTGAAGCACCGGTATAACCACGTCGAGGCGAGTAATCACATCACTTCCGAAAAGAGGCTTCTTGGTTTTATATAGGTTGTAGTCGTCGTAAATAGGACGCATATACACTTCCTGGCACTTTGCAAGGAGTGCTGTCATATCGCGGTAATTGGCAACGTCGAAAAGTGCATCGCCGGTGTACCATTTCCCTTGTTTAGAAATATATATGGGGGTTACGTTGTATTTGTCGCGGTTGATGGCATGCATTGCCTGCGATGCCGAAATCACTGATATCTCATGCTCAGTGCTGCGTCCTCCGAAGAATACTCCAATGTTTGTCTTCATTTTTCCTTATTCTAAAAAAGATATATTTTATTCTATTATTATTTGCTACTTGAATGAGTCGGGAAGGTCGTTCTCGTAGAGCACGGTGTCGCCCGCCTTGGCAAAGCTGAGCATAAGCTGCTGAGCCTCTGCAAAAGTGCTAACGGTGTGCACCGTGTTTGCGCTCATGCCCTTCTTGTTGATGCCTTTGAGAATTGTTTCACGGTTGTATTGTCCCACAATGATATCCACATCGGCAGTTTCAGCAATATGTTCGCCGAAAAGCTCATTGAAATACTCCTGTTTTGAACCAAGTTCAATCATGCCGGGAGTGATTACGATGCGCTTGCCGCCCTTCATGCCACAAAGCACGTCGAGAGCCATGCGTGAGCCGTCGGGGTTGGAATTGAAGGCATCGTCGATGATTGTGATGCCCGATGCCGTCCGCTTGACATTGAGGCGATGCTCAACTTGCTCAATGCGGCTCACGGCATACTTGATTTTCTGTTCCTCAACACCAAGATGCAGTGCCATAATCACGGCTGCCATGAGGTTGGAAATGTTACACTCGCCAACAAGACGTGTGCTAAGCTCGATGCTCCGCCCTTCACCCACAATGGTGAATTGAGTGCCGGCTGCGCTGTATGTGATATTTTCAACGTGATAGTCGCTTGAAGGCTTGTTGCCGACAGTGTAGCGACGAACAGCGACATTGTCGACCTTTCGGTTGGCAACGAATGGGAAATCATCATTTATCACGGCAAAGCCATTGGCAGGGAGTGCATCAATGAGTTCAAATTTGGTACGCTGTACGTTTTCTATTGACTTGAACGACTCAAGGTGCTGTTCGCCAACAGCGGTGACAATACCCATCTGAGGGTGAACAATATCGCAAATCTCCTTTATGTCACCAATGTTCTTGGCTCCCATCTCCACGATGAAGAGATCGTTGTAGGGCTGAAGCAATTCGCGCACTGTTCTTACCACACCCATAGGTGTATTGAAGCTGCCTGGGGTCATGAGAACAGAGTATTTCTCAGAAAGAATGCGGTTGAGGTAGTGCTTGGTGCTCGTTTTGCCGTAACTTCCGGTGATTCCCACAATCTTCATATCGGGCATTTGGGCAAGAATCCGCTTGGCATCTTTTACAAAGCTATTGTTGATTGCCTGTTCCACCGGTTTCAGCAACCAATTGAAAGCTAGCGTGAAAGCGTATGAGAAAGTTGCGAAAGACAGGGCAACGAGTCCGGCCTCGAATGTCAATTGCCGCATCACAGCAGCTAAAGCAGCCACTCCAAGCAGTATGGTACACTCAGTGATGTAGAGGCGAAGCACTCGCTTGGTGAATACGAGAGGTTTCTTGTATTTCTTCCGTAGTGCAACGACGCTTTTCGCAAACAGCACTACAGCGAGAATCAGCTTGACCGGCCACGACTCCATAAATGTGGAGAGTGCGAGAATGAGCATGGCAAGGTCGATGAGACGGCTTACGCCGGAATATTCGCCACTGCCTTTAAGCCACTTGAGGAAGCGCTCGTTGCGATAGGAATTTTGCTGCATCATCTGCATGTCCCACTTCACTTCAGTGAGGAGTATTGCTACAGCAGCTATTACGAACAATATGTCAATTATCAAATCAAGTGTCATCGTCGTTTTTGTCTTAAAAAAATCGTGTTATTGTTTCTTCATATCATCTCTTAGGAAACTTTTCAGCACAGCCGCAAACTGATATGGATTCTCAAGGAAGCTGTAATGCCCAACGCCATCGAATGACACCAATCCGGCATCAGGAATCAATTTTTCCATCACTTTGGCATCTGAAAGTGGAGTGGCTGTGTCGTTAGCCCCCCAAATTAGCAGTGTCGGGCAAGATATGTTTGGCATAACGCTCTTCAGGTCTTCATTCACTACTTTGCTGAGAATGGCTCGCATCATTGGTGATGCGCTTGAGTAGTCGCTTGAGCCGACCTTGGCACGGTAACGGTTGAGAGCGGCTTCACCGCGTTCTTTCCCCAAAATGAACAGCAAGGCGTGCTTCATTGCCTTGTAGGAATAGACTTTATAGTAGTAGCGCAAAGTGCGATGAGGCTTCACTCCGGCTGCATCGACAAGAATCAGTTTGTGCACCTTGTTGCGTGAAGCGAAAAGAATGCCTACACGACCACCGAAAGAATGACCGAGCAAGATGGGATTTTCAATTTTCTCCTGTCGGGTGAATTCTTCAATTAGGCATGTGTAGTCTTCCACTCCCCACACAGATGAAGGCTCGTCGCTGCTGCCAAATCCCGGAAAATCAACATTGTAGACCTTGAAACCCGGAGTTAGCTGACCCTCAATGCTTTTAAGCGTAGAGTGGTTACAGCCCCAGCCGTGCATAAGAATCACAGGCAATCCTTCGCCTTCGACGGTGTAAGACAGCCTCATGCCGTTGATATTTGTAGATTTCTCCATTTAGCTAATTTGCAAACGTGTCAACTATGCTTTCAAAATAATTTGCAAATATACGAATTTGCCGTGGAATAGTGTGCATTTTCGCTCTACAAAAAAGTATGAAGAAGTTAGAAAATCCACAAAAACGGCTGTTTTATGGATTTTCTAACTGCCGGTGTTGTCAACATCGTTGTCTGATATACATTAATCATCAGTGATGTAATCAAGATAATCTTGATAGCATTCCCATGCTACCAGATCGTCATGCCAATCGGAAAATTCTTCGAAATCGTCCATTATTTACCAATTCAGACATTATAGCCAGATGGAGGAAGGCTTGCCTGAGCCCAGCTCAAAGTGTAGTTTGGCTATGCCGAGGTCCACTTTTGAATAAAATCCCCAGCCGGTTGTGGCTTTAACGCGGTCACCAAGTAGTTCGAAACGGAATTTTTGCTGGTTGACGGCTGTTGGAGCGAGTAAGGCAGCCTCAACTCCGGCACGGAACCACTCAGGCATTTCGCCTTGGCACTTCGATACCTTGTCGATTGTCTTCGACTTGTGCATAATGCCTTGTGTTGTGCCATAGCCAATTGCAATGACGAGGTGGAGCTTCTCGCTCTTTGAAATGGTGTAGCGTCCGGGCACTTTCTTGTAAGAAAGACCTACCCAGCAGGTGTTAAGCCCCATCATTTGCGCTTCGAGCACGAGCTTTTCGCCATAGTATCCGCAAAGTTCGGCAGCATCGGGTGCGCCAACCATTGCAATATAGTTGGTTACACCGCTGAATTTACCGTAATGTGCCCAAAAGCAGTCGAAAGTATCAGGGTCGTTTGTTACTAATTGCATATTTAAGTCGCTCGCGGCATTGTATTGACTTATTAGTGTTTGCAGCTTGGCAACAACATCATCGGATAGTGGACGGTTTTCGTAGGTGCGTACAGAGTGACGTGCACTCATAGCTTCAATAATATTCATTTCTTTGTGTTTTATAAGATTCGTACTGCAAAAGTAGCTATAATTTTCAAGAAACAATGTCCGGTAGTGTCTGTTTTTATGGAGATTTGCAGGAATGACCATCATTCCTCTAAAATTGAAGCACCGATTGCAGATTTGGATTGTTAGTGTAGAAGAATTTTTGTAGATTTCGAGGTGATTTTTCAACACACAACTAATGAAGGAATTTGCAGCGATTGATTTTGAAACTGCCAACAGCGAGCGGTCTTCGGTGTGTTCGGTAGGAGTAGTGGTTGTGAGAGATGGGGAAATAGTAGATTCATTCTACTCCCTTATTCAACCCGAACCCAACTATTACCATTACTGGTGCTCGCGTGTGCATGGGCTATGTTGCGACGACACTGATTGTGCACCGGTTTTCCCAAAAGTGTGGGCTAAGATTGAGCCGATGATTAAGGGACTGCCACTTGTGGCGCACAATAAGGCATTCGATGAAAGCTGCCTGCGTGCAGTGTTTCGCACTTATCAGATGGATTATCCAGACTATGAATTTCACGACACATTGTGGGCATCGCGGCGAGTGTTCAAGAATTTGCCCAATCATCAGCTTCACACGGTGGCGGCAGCTTTTGGATATGATATGAAGAATCATCATCATGCACTTGCCGATGCAGAGGCCTGTGCATGGATTGCAAGAGAAATATTATGAATGTAAATGGACAGTGTGGTATGACAAAAGAGAAGATTCTAAGCAGGTTGTTTGAACTTCAGGATAAGGACTATCGGGAATTTCAACTGAAATTGATGCCCGGAGTGCAGCCTGATGCCGTGATAGGCGTGAGGACACCTTTGCTGCGGTCGCTTGCCAAGACAATTGCCAAAAATGAGAATATGGAAATGTATCTTGCCGATGTGAGGCATGAATACTATGATGAGCGCATTCTGTATGGCTATGTTCTCTCGGAAGTGATGGACTACGAACTGTGTGTGAAGTGCATTGATGCCTTTCTGCCATTTGTCGATAATTGGGCGACGTGCGATTTGCTCTCTCCGAAAGTCTTCGGCAAGAAATCCGTGAAGGCCAGGCTTATTAAAGACGTAAGGCGGTGGCTGGATTCAGAAGCACCGTTTACCAGACGATTTGGTATGGAAACGCTGATGCGTCATTTTCTTGATGATGAGTTTAAGCGCGAATACTTGAATTGGGTGGCAGAAGTGAAGTCGGAACACTATTATGTGCGAATGATGCAGGCATGGTTTTTTGCTACTGCGCTTGCCAAGCAGTGGAATGCTACATTGCCCATATTGCAGAATCGTTGCCTCGAAGCGTGGACACACAACAAGACAATTCAGAAAGCCATAGAGAGCTACCGCATCAGCCCGGAGCATAAAACCCTGCTGCGGCAATTGCGAGTGAAAGCACCGCAGGAGGCTGGGAGAGGTGTTTTTAGATAAATTACTACTGTAATCGGAAAAACAATCAAGCAAGCTTGTTGTGTTTTTCTCTCATTTGTTGTAATTTTGCAGGGTTATGACGTATCCAAAGAGTTTTGAGAATAAAGTCGATTTTTCAGCGATAAGGAATATGCTGAAAGATAAGTGCTTATGCGCGCTTGGTGTGGCTTGCTGCGATGAAATGCAGTTTTCAGCCGACTACGACACTGTGTGTGCCAGACTTGAGCAGACCGATGAGTTTGTGAGCATAATAGGCAGTGGAGTGGAGTTTCCGCTCAACTACTACTATGACCTCACAGGGTCGCTTGAGAATGTGCGAGCGGTAGGGTCATTCCTCACTGAGCAGGAACTGCACAACCTTAAGCGGTCGCTCACGACACTTGCCGACATTTCACGTTTCTTCATGAAACATGGTGACGATGAGACTCCTGCCTATCCGCGACTCAGCGAAGTGGTGAGTGGCATTGCCACGTTTCCTGCCATCATTGCTGAAATTGATGGAGTACTCGACAAATTCGGAAATGTGAAGGACAATGCATCGCCCGAATTGCTTGCCATTAAACGCCAAATAGCATCGACCACGTCGAGCATCATCGGGATTCTGCGCCGAATACTCGGTGACGGTCGCCAAGCAGGATATATCGACAAAGATGCTGCACCGTCGATTCGCGATGGCCGCCTTGTGATACCCGTTGCACCGATGAACAAGCGCAAAATTCGCGGCATCGTGCACGATGAGTCGGCAACCGGAAAGACTATTTTCATTGAGCCTGCCGAAATAGTGGAGGCAAATAACACCATACGCGAGCTTGAGGGTGAGATGCACCGTGAGATTGTGCGAATACTCACTGCCGTAACGGCAGTGATACGTCCTCACATCGATGATATGATTGCGAGCTATCTTATTTTGGGACAAATTGACTTTATCCGCGCAAAGGCCCTTTTTGCGATTGACATTGATGCACAGATGCCACGCATCGAGCGTAAGCCGCAAATAGAGTGGTATCATGCTGTGCACCCGATGCTTCTACTTACGCTTCGTGCGCAAGGCAAGGAGGTGGTGCCACTCAATATAGAATTGAATGAGAAAAGCCGCATACTTATCATCTCAGGTCCGAACGCCGGAGGAAAATCAGTATGCCTAAAGACGGTGAGTGTGGTGCAGTATATGACGCAGTGCGGACTGCTTCCACCCGTTTACAGCAATTCACACGTAGGCATATTCAAGAATATATTTGTGGATATTGGTGATGAGCAGTCGATTGAGAACGACCTTAGTACCTATAGTTCGCACCTGATGAATATGAAATTCTTCATCAACAACGGCGGGCGCGACACGCTGGTGCTGATTGATGAGTTTGGCGGTGGAACTGAGCCTCAGATTGGCGGTGCCATAGCGCAAGCAATATTGGCACGGTTCAATGCCAAGCATATATGGGGCGTAATCACCACCCACTACCAGAACTTGAAGCACTTTGCCGATGAGAATGATGGAATCGTGAACGGAGCCATGCTCTACGACCGCCAGCACATGCAGCCACTATTCCAGCTCTCAATTGGCTACCCGGGCAGCTCGTTTGCAGTGGAGATAGCGCGGAAGATAGGTCTTCCTGCTGATGTAATCAGCGAGGCTGAGACCATTGTGGGCAGTGACTATGTGAATATGGACAAATATCTGCTCGACATAGCGCGTGACCGAAAATACTGGGAGAACAAGCGCCGCGACATACACGCAAAGGAGAAGCAATTGCAGACACTAATCGACAAATATGACAGCGAGGTGGAACGACTGTCGGGCGAACAGCGCGAGATTATACGTGCCGCGAAGGCTGAGGCGAAAGAGATTCTGGCACGAAGCAATGCCAGCATTGAGCGCACCATACATGAGATAAAGAAAGCGCAAGCCGAAAAGGAGCGCACTAAGGAGATACGCCGTCAGCTCGACGAGTTCAAGGAGCGTCTTGAGGCACAGGAGGAGAGTGTGACGGTGCAGCGGACTCCTGCCCTGCAGCAGTTGAAACAGAATGAAATATCTGTAGCGAATCAAGAGCATTTTGAATCGGTGATCGACGTATATGACTACTTGGTGATTGACGGATGAAACACGAAGTGCCTTGTGCTTGAGGTGACAGGAAAACAGGCTACGGTTGCGATAGGGGAGTTCAAGTCGAAAATCGGGCTGTCGAGGCTGAAGAAAGTCGGGCATCGCAGCGAGAACGACCGCAAAGTAGCATTTGTGAGCGCGTCGACAGCCGACAGTATGCGCGACCGCCAGCTAAAATTCAAGCAGGACATTGACGTGCGCGGAATGCGAGCTGATGAGGCTATACAGACGGTGACATACTTCATTGACGATGCCGTGCAATTCAATGCCAAGACAGTGCGCATACTTCATGGCACCGGGAACGGAATATTGCGACAACGCATTCGTGAATATCTCAACACTGTGCCAGGTGTTCGGTCGTATCGCGATGAGCATGTGCAGTTTGGCGGTGCAGGAATCACTGTGATAGAGCTTGAATGATGATTGTTATTGATTAGATGAAAAAAAATTATTGATTATGACAAATTATAGACACATTTTTGCAGCAACAGTGTTGCTGATTGCCTCGGCACTAAGTGCCGGAGCACTTACGATGAAGGACTTTGTCCTTGGACAGAGCAACCCTAACAGTATTAGTGAGATGATTCCGGCAAATGACGGAAGCAATTATTATGAACTGAGTGACGATGGTAGCCGTATAATCAAGCGAAGCTACCGCACCGGTGAGGATGTGGCGGTAGTGTTTAATTCAGCTACAGCACGCGACTGCAAAGTCGACTTTTGGGAAGGCTTTGAGATGTCGGACGATGAGATGTGGATTTTGCTGTGGACCAATAAGCAGATGATTTACCGACATTCGTTCAAGGCTGACTACTATGTGTATGAAGTACGTCACAACAAACTCACCAAACTGAGTGATGCCGGCGGCGAGGAGATAGCCACAATGTCGCCCGATGCGCGAATGGTGGCATTTGTGAAAGACAATAATGTGTTTGTACGCAAATTGGAATATGGCACTGTGGTGCCTGTCACAACCGACGGAAAACGCAATGAGATAATCAACGGTGTTCCCGACTGGGTGTATCAGGAGGAATTCGGTTTGCTCAATGGTCTTGCATGGTCGCCCGATTGCCTCACGCTGTCGTTTATGCGCTGGGACGAAAGGGAGGTGCCTATGTATGGCATCACACTATTTGAAGGAGCCTGCAATCCCGAAACGAAATATTCGCTCTATCCAGGTCGGTTTGAATATAAGTATCCTGTTGCCGGCGAGCAGAATGCCAAAGTGAGTGTGGTGAGCTACGACGTAGAGAACCGAACTCTCAAGACAATGAAACTGCCGATTGACGCTGATGGCTACATACCGCGCATCAAATATGCCACCACTTCTGACCGTTTGATGGTGACAACTCTTAACCGCAACCAGAACCACTTGCAGATATTTGCCGTGAATCCACGTTCAACAGTGTCGAAGCTCATCTATAAGGAGCAATCGCAATCGTGGATTGACTTAAGCAATGCCATTGCAGCCGTGTGGGGCGAGAATACGTTCACTATATTGAGCGACAAGAGTGGATTTACGCATCTCTACCTATATAGCAATAGCGGAGCACTAATTAAACAGATAACTTCGGGCAACTGGAATGTAACAGACTATTACGGCTACGACCCCGTGCTGAAGGTGTACTATTTGCAGACAACACTCGGCGGACCGCTAAACCGCGTTCTTGCCAAGGTTGATGCCCGTGGCAATGTGGTGAAGATAAGCGGAGAAACCGGCACATATAGTGCGCAATTCAGCAAAAACTTTTCGAGCTACGTACAGAAGTACAGCGACGTGAAGACACCGCCGCGCTATGCCATCTTCAATAACCGTGGCAAAAAAGTGCGCGACCTGGAACAGAACAGCAAATATGCAGCAAAATACACTGCCTCTAACATTCCCGTGAAAGAATTTTTTACCTTTGAGAACGACGGGTATGAGCTTAATGGCTATATGATAAAGCCGGTAGACTTTGATGCGAGCCGCAAGTATCCAGTGATACTGTCGCAATATAGCGGTCCGGGGTCGCAGAAAGTGCTCAATTCATGGAAAATGGAGTGGGAGCAGTTCTTTGCTATGCAGGGCTACATAATTGTGAGCGTGGACGGGCGTGGCACCGGTGGTCGAGGCAAGAAATTCGCTTCGACTGTGTATATGCAGCTTGGCAAATATGAGTCGATTGACTTGTGTGCAGCAGCCGACTACATGGCTCTCCAAAGTTTTGTTGATGCCAAGCACATAGGAATATGGGGCTGGAGCTATGGAGGCTATGCCACACTCATGGCCATGTCGCAGAAAGACAGCCATTTTGCAGCAGGAGTGTCCATAGCACCGGTGACTGACTGGCGCTATTACGACACAATCTATGCCGAGCGATACATGCGTACTCCGCAGGAGAATGGTGACGGATATCTCGCCGGGTCGCCAATTCAGAAAGTTGCCGACCTTAAAGGGCGTCTGCTGATAATGAGCGGTACAGCCGATGACAATGTGCATATTGCCAATACATTACAATATCAGGCTGAGATAACGGAACATAACAAGGT
>CAMFSS010000028.1 GCA_945983195.1 uncultured Prevotellaceae bacterium
AGGCATATTATTTCAAACTAAAAAATGCTAATTTGTACCAGGATAATTTAGCAAGGAAATTGCTAAAACATTCTAATACAAATAGTTACAAAATATAAGTCGCTGAGTGATAGATAGGTATGGGCATAAAGAAAGAGTCACCACCTTGTTTAGGTGATGACCCTTTGGTGATCCGCTTGGGGCTCGAACCCAAGACCCCAACATTAAAAGTGTTGTGCTCTACCAGCTGAGCTAGCGAATCTCCTTTTTGCTCTGAGTATTACTCAAAAGCGTTGCAAAATTACTGCTTTTTTCGCTATTAACCAAATTTTTTGCCCATTTTTTTCGATGCACTGCTTTAATATGCTGTATATCAGCGCACAGCGGTTCTGACCCTCGCAGCTTTCCGACAACAAGAGCAATGAGTAAACGCACTCATGCCGGAGTGCTTCACCGACTTCAGCATTATCAGTGGCAATGCCACCGGGTGGCTATTTCTCAGCAGTGTCGTGCTTTGTGGGCGGATAGTCGATGGTGTAGTGCAGTCCGCGCGACTCATGGCGCTCCATGGCTTGCCGCATAATCAGGTAGCCTACATTGATAATGTTGCGAAGCTCGCAAATCGAGCGGCTCACCTTGCTGGTTTTGAACAGCTTCTCAGTCTCCTCATAGAGAATGTCGAGGCGGTTCCAGGCGCGGTGCAGGCGCAGGTTGCTTCTGACAATTCCCACATAGGTTGCCATGATTTCGCCTACTTCCTTGGCACTTTGCGTGATGAGCACCATCTCCTCGGGGTGCTGTGTTCCCTTGTCGTCCCATTCGGGTATATCCTCGCGGAAGGTGTACTGGTCGATGTGTTCCATGCTGTGCTTTGCCGCAGCATCGGCATATACTACTGCTTCAATCAGCGAATTAGATGCCAGGCGATTGCCTCCGTGCAGACCGGTGCACGAGCACTCGCCCACGGCATAGAGCCGCTGGATCGACGAGCATGCGTTGGTGTCGACCTTGATTCCTCCACACAGATAGTGTGCCGCCGGAGCTACGGGAATATAGTCCTTTGTTATGTCGATTCCGAGGCTGAGACACTTCTGGTAGATATTCGGGAAGTGCTTCTTTGTCTCCTCGGGATCCTTGTGCGTCACATCGAGATACACATGGTCGTCGCCTCGCATCTTCATTTCATTGTCGATGGCGCGAGCCACGATGTCGCGCGGAGCGAGCGACAGGCGCGGGTCGTACTTCTGCATGAACTCTTTGCCGTCGAGTGTGCGGAGCACTGCTCCGTAGCCGCGCATTGCCTCGGTAATGAGGAACGAGGGGCGGTCGCCGGGGTGATAGAGTGCAGTGGGGTGGAACTGAATGAACTCCATGTCCTTCACCGTACCCTTGGCGCGATACACCATGGCTATGCCGTCGCCTGTGGCAACGAGCGGATTGGTGGTGGTGCGGTACACTGCTCCCACACCGCCGGTAGCCATAAGCGTCACGCGCGACAGAAAGGTATCCACCGTCTCGGTTTCGGGATTGAGGATATATGCGCCATAGCATGTGATGTCGGGCGTGCGGCGAGTCACCACCTTGCCAAGATGGTGCTGGGTGCAAATCTCCACAGCAAAGCGGTTCTCATACACGTCGATGTTGGGGTGCTTCTTCACAGCCTTGATAAGGCTTTCCTGAATTTCGGCTCCTGTATTGTCCTTGTGGTGCAGAATGCGGAATTCCGAGTGTCCGCCCTCGCGGTGCAGGTCGAACTCACCATTCTCCTTCTTGTCGAAGTCGACGCCCCAGTCAATGAGAGCCTTGATTTGCCCCGGTGCCTCGCGCACCACCTTTTCCACCGCCACGGGGTCGCTCAGCCAGTCGCCGGCAACCATTGTGTCGTGAATGTGTTTGTCGAAATTGTCGACAAGGGTATTGGTTACCGATGCCACGCCGCCTTGGGCGAAGTAGGTATTAGCCTCGTCGAGCGAGGTCTTGCATACTAAAGCGACTTTGCCGCTATGGGCTACCTTCAAGGCAAAACTCATGCCTGCGATGCCCGAACCTATTACGAGATAATCGTACTTATAAACCATAATGACATACCTTAAATTTCCACCCGGACGTGCCGTGTGGAAAACGTTGCGCAAACTTACACATTATTCCCGAAAAATCAAAAGCATTAATGCCCAAATTATCACTCCCGCCAGCGAAAAAATGGCGACAGACAATTTACAACGGCGATATACGCCTTAAAACAAATCGGAATGGCTGCCCGTGCGCACAAGTTTCACTACTTTCAGTACATCACTTAATGAGTATATCAACAGCCAGTCAGGAGATATATGACACTCTATATAGCCGGTCAAGGCATGGTCGCGATTTTTTGCAGGAAGACTCTCACCATTACATAGCTTCAGAATTATTGCGTTCAGTTTCGACTCGTCGAGATTGCGCCGACGAGCCAGCTTGAGGTCTCTCAAATATTACCGTGTGACCTCAATCCTATACTTTATAGCCTACCAGCTTCAAGTATTCCTGCATATTCTCACACACAATGGTGTCGCCTGCCTCGGCAGCTTTCATAGCCTTCAATGTGACCGGATTTGCCTTTCGTGCACGCTGCTCCCTCACGCTCCTAACGCCGCGAAGCATTCTTATTGCCCGCTTTACGTCTCTAAGCGAGCTTGGGCTGATATCATCAATTGAAACCGTAAGTTGTGTCATTGTGTTACAATTATTTATCTTGTGCAAACCTACAACAATTTGCACACACCACCAAATTTTTATCCAAGAAAAAAGCTATTCACTCATTTTGGACTGCGAAAAAAGCGGCCGAGGGCGTAGGCGAGCACGTCGTGCTGGATTTTGGAGCGGAGCAGGGCGTTGATTGCCAGGTAGGGAATGGCAAATGCCAGGGTCTGAACTGCGATGAGCAGCAACGGACTGAGCGACGGTGCATAGTGCAGCACCATAGCTGCCGGAATGGCACTCACCAGCGAAATCACGGCGTATGGAGCTATCTCGCCAAGCATCGGCAGCACACGGTAGCCGGTCACGCGCGCCACGAGCCATTGCGAGTAGATGAAGCTCACTGCCGCTGCTATCACCTGTCCACCCACCAGCCACTCTATGCCGAATGGAATGGTGATGACGATTGCAGCCACCGTGAGCACATCTTTCACCACCTCCGACTCCACCAGCTTGCGTGCCGCGCCTATGGCGGTGATTTGCGTGGTATAGAGCGACGTGAGCACCACAAAGATGCCGCGTGCGGCAAGCAACTGGAACAGCAATATTGCATCGTCCCACTTGGTGCCGAAAAGCAGATGAAACACGGCTTCAGCCACCAGCACCAATAGCAGCAGGCACGGCAGTGCCACGTAGGCGGTGAATCGGTGCGTCTTTGCCATCATGCGGTGAAAACGCACACGGTCGTCCTGGCAGCCGCTCAGAAGCGGCAAAAACGATGCCGTCACCGTCTGCGACAGCGACGTAACGCCCATCTTGCTCCACTTGTCGGCTTGCGTGTAGCAGCCGAGGTGCGCGAGATTATAGTAAGTGCCTATGATAAAGGAATATATGTTCTGGAAAACGGTGTTGAGGAACGAACTCGTCATTATTCCTGCACCCACTGCAAATATCGACCGCAGCGATGCCATGCTGAATGTGGCTCGCGGCACCCAGTGCGACGTTGCCCACAGCAGTGCCGACTTCACCACAGCAAGCACTATGCTCTGCCACACAATCGACCACGCTCCATAGCCTTTCAGCGCAAGAACTATGCCCACTGCGCCGCTCACCGCCAGCCCCACGGCATTGCTCACGGCAATCATGCGCACGTCCATCTGCTTCATGAGTCGGTTGGTCTGCACTATGGCAGTGGCATTAATCACGAATGTGAGAAACATCACACGCGCAAGCGGAACCAGCTCACCGCCGGCATTGAAGATGCTGTCGATTAGCGGTGCGCACACCCACAGCAGGCAGTAGATAAGCACACTCACCCCGAGATTGAAGTAGAGAACCGTGCTGTAGTCGGTGTCGGTGGGCTGCTTGCGCTGTATGAGCGCGCCTGAGAAGCCGCTGTCGACAAATAGCGATGCAAACGCCTGAAACACCAGCACCGCTCCCACAAGTCCGAATTCATGCTTCGTCAGCACATTGGCGAGCACTATTCCGGTCACGGCATAGAGCACCTGCGACGACAAGCGGTCGAGTGTGTTCCACTTAAGCGTGCGCGCGGTCTTCAGCTTCAGGTCGTCTCCCATAGGGTAATTACAGTCATATCAGTCGGTTATGGCTATCGCCTTGATGGTGCCAAGCTGGAACGATTTTGTTTCAGTGGGTGTGCCACGATAGTACACCTTACCTGACCCCGTACCCTTGATGCTGAGCGGGCCGTTGTCAATGTTGCACCTGATTCGGCCAGTGCCAAGAATGTGGCATTTCACCGACTTTGCCGGCAGATTGTCTGCGGTCACATTGCCCGAGCCTGTTAGTTTCAGTACGGCTTCGGTGCACTTTCCGCTCACTATCACATCGCCGCAGCCGGTGTTGAGAATCGCTTCCACAGTGGTAGCTTCCACATCGTGAGCTTTCAACACTCCGTTGCCCACCACCTTGAATTTCAGCTTCGGTGCAGGCGTAACCTTCACTATCTGCAACAGACTGTCGCCGTCGTTCTGCGCCTCCTGCAAGAAGCGCGAGTACACGCGCAGCGTGGGAAGCCCGCTGGGTGAAAGAGCCTCATCGGTCGCCAGCTCTATCGAGAGCTTGCCTTTCTGGTTGTTGTCGAAGAGGAAAGCGTTCTGCTTGTCGGGAGTAGTGTAGAACACCACCATTCCGGCCGAATCAGGGTGGCTGATATAGTCCACATTGATGTCGTTAACCACGCGGAGCACCTTGAAATCGCCCACTTTCACCTCGTAGCGGCCCATTTTGCCCTCTTGAGCCACGCAGGAAAGTGCGGCAGCAATCGTTAGTAGAATGAATGTGAGTTTCTTAGTCATATCCAATATTATTTTTTTCGTTTATAGTATTCTTCATCATAGTTTGCCGAGTGGATGCCTAATCTTGCAGCATTTCACGCTCCACACGGGCAAGAATCTCCTCAAGTTCCTCCTGTGTGTTTGCCTGTAGCATGGCAATGCGCGTGCTGCGGAAATTAGGGATACCCTTGAAGAGCGGCGAAGCGGCAAGGTGCCGGCGTATGTGCAGAATGCCGCGGTATTCGTCGATGCGGTCGATGCTTTCGCGTATCTGACGGCGCAGCAGAGCCATTTTTTCGGCAGCCGGAATCACAAGCTTCTCGCCGGTAGCCATATAGTGCTTCATTTCGCGGAAAATCCACGGTGCGCCAATCGAAGCACGCCCCACCATGATTCCGTCCACGCCGTAGCGGTCGAAGTAGTCCACCAGCTTTTCGGGGGTCGTAATGTCGCCGTTGCCGATGATTGGGATAGTCATGCGCGGATTGCGCTTCACCTCGCCTATGAGGGTCCAGTCGGCTTCGCCGGTGTACATCTGGCTGCGGGTGCGTCCGTGTATTGTCAGAGCCTTTATGCCGCAGTCCTGAAGCCGCTCGGCAAGCTCCACAATGATTTTGTTCTCGCAGTCCCAGCCGAGGCGGGTCTTCACCGTCACTGGAATCTTCACAGCATCTACTATGGCGCGTGTCATTTCAAGCAGGAGCGGCACATTGCGCAACATTCCGCTGCCTGCGCCCTTCGATGCCACTTTCTTCACCGGGCAGCCGAAGTTGATGTCGAGCACATCGGGCTGCGCAGCCTCGGCAATCTTAGCTGCCTCCACCATCGGCTCTATCTCCTTGCCGTAAATCTGTATGGCGGCAGGACGCTCGGCAGGGTCGATGTAGAGCTTGCGCGTGGTGCTGTTGACATTGCGTATCAGCGCATCTGCCGACACGAATTCGGTGTAGACCATATCGGCTCCCTGCTCCTTACAAATCAGCCGGAACGACGGGTCGGTGACATCTTCCATAGGTGCCAGCATTATGGGGCGGTTGCCCAAGTCGATATTTCCTATCTTCATAGTGTTGCTCGGTTTTCGTGCGTGAAATTACTATTAGGCTGCAAAATTACAAATTTTAGTCGAAAAGCGAAAACAATCAGTGTTTTGGAACATTAAAAATGACAAATTGCAAAATTCGGTAGTCTAAAAGCGGTTATCCGTCACTGCTCGAAACACAAGCGCAGCCACCCTGTTGCCGGGATGGCTGCGCCATATTTTAGTGGGTTATGCAGAGTCGCTCATAGCGAGCGAATATGCATTGCTTACTTCTTGATGAGCTTAACTGCCTGCTTGTTGACCTTCATGATGTAGGCTCCTGCCGGCAGATTGTCAACGCTGAGTGTAGCCTTTGTACCTTCGATAGCTGCCGGTGCATTGACTGCTGCGCCTGCGAGGTTGTAGATCTCAACCTTGCTGATTTCCTCGGCTGCTTCTACGGTAACAACGTCAGTTGCAGGGTTAGGATAAACCTTCACTGCCTTGGCTGCCTTCACTGCCTCAACGCCAACTTCACCGATTGTGAGAGTTTCCATACCCGGAGTCTCAACTTCGGCATCTTCCTTCGGCAATGCCACTACCATCAGACCCTTGCCGCGGTTGTAGCCAAGGAGGTTGCCTGCCGGGTCGAGTGTGAGCTGAACGAGGTCAGAGCAGTTAGGCATTGTGAAGCCATACTTGAACAAGAAGTCAGGTGTTCCGTCCTCTGCCCAGAATACGTCGTAAACGCGTACATTTGCGTTCTCATCGGCAATATACATCACGCTTGCGTCATCATTGAGTGCAAGACCTGAACCGTTGCAACCATTGAGGTCGGTGAGGTTGCCGCCGTTGAATACGGTTTCACCTGCGTGGTTGCAGACGATGAATGCAGGAGCGTAGGTGTTGTTGTTGCCCGAGCCGCGAGTCTGCGAGAAGAATACGCCCTGCTCGCAAGCAGTTACGTTCACGTTGGTATTGAGCATACGAGCCGGAGTCTCGCTGAAGATTACTGAAGGAGCCTGATCCCAAGTGTCGGCTGCACCGATGTTGTAGCCAAGACCTGTCTGCCCGTTACCCGAAGGATAGTCTTCGCAGAAGATGAACATCTTGCGGTCGTCACCCTTGCCAAGGAACGAAATACCGGTAGTACCGCCACCGATAGCTACGCCGTCGGCATTGGTGAAGCAACCGTCGCTGTCCTTAGTTCCAACGAATACGTTGGTAACATCGTCAACGCCCGATGCCGGGTCGAACATCCATACGCCTGCATGAGCATCGCTCCAGTCGGTCAAATAAACCTTACCGTCGCTCACTGCTGCGCGGAATGGCGATGCACCATTGTTGGCAAATCCGCTCTGCAAGTATGTGCCTTCAAGCTCAAGCTGCGGGTTGAATACCTCAAGACCCTTTGCATAGCCTTTAGCCACATAGATGTTTCCGAAGAATGGGCTTTCGGGATCGTTGTCGACTGCCACACCACCACGGGCGTTCTGACCGATTGCGTCGGCAGTGTAGATTACAGTAGGTACACCAACTGTCTTGCCCTCAACGGCTACTGACCAGCCGTAAGTTCCGTCGGGCAGACCGGCAGTTGTAGTCGAGAATGAAACATCACCCTTGCTCTGTGCACCAAGAGGAATCTCAAAGTACTCGGCAGTGGTCATATCAACATCACCTTCAGTCTGCTGGCCGAGGTTGTAAACGCGAATGTTCACGTTCTTGGTGTCGGCAGAGAGCTTGAATGCGAATGTAACGTTATCATCTACCTTCTCAGCCTTAAGCGCGTAAGCGTAGGCTGCTGCGTTCTTAGGCTGCTCAGCTCCCTCAGTGGTAAGCTTGGTTACGCTTCCACCGTAGTTCACTGTGACAAGCTCATTGTTGGTGTCTTTAGTGTTTCCCTCATCGTCGTTAGTAACCTTGGTAAGACCCATTGCAGCGATAGCACCTGCTGTTGCCTCATCGGTAGTTACTACATCTACGAGTTTTGCATTGTCAAGACCGTTGGTGATATCAATAATCTTCACAACCGGCTTGTCGTTAACCACGTCACCGGTTACCATCAGTGAGTGACCTGCATACTTGAAGAACGAAACCTTTGCGCTCGGCGAGTTTACAATACCATCAGCGAGGTCTACGTAAACCTGATTCAACTCGTTGATGATAATCTCACGTGCAACGTGACCCGAACCGGTCATAATCATCTTGTCGCTGTCGAGCGGCGAGAGGTGCATTGTGTAGTCGCTGCCAAATGCAGTTTCGGTGAATACATCAGCCAGCTTGTTGTTGAATGAGTCGCTTACATACTCTCCTGCAACAATTGTGAACGATGCAGTCCAAATGCGTGCGGTAGCTGCAACAGTACGAGCTGAAAGTACGATAGTTCCCTCCTCGAGAGTTCCCTTGTAGAGGAATGTATTACCGGTGTTGGCATTCGAGAAGTTTCCGGTTTTGTTGGTTGTGAACCACACTGCCGGTGCGCCGGTAGGCTGTCCGTCTGCACCGTTCTCCCACTTGTAGAAGTTGATTGTAGCAGAGCCACCATAAGAGTTCTTACCCATTGAGCAGCCAACGAGCACACCGTCGGCAGTAACCTGGATGTCAGAGAGAGCGAGAATGTCGTCGCTTGTACCCTCGGTGCTCACTGTGTTCACGATTTCGTGAGTGGTAGCGTCGATTACGTAAACGTAAGGAGCATTAGCCTCATCGAGTGCAAGCACATAGATGTTGTTGCCACGGAGAATAGAGCGGCGAACTGTCTTGCCTTCAAGCTCGGCTACGGCAGCTTCACGATAGGCAGTAGCGAAGTTGTATTCGCCTGCTACGCTGAATGCCGGGTTGTTGATTTCATCGGGATAGTCGGTGTAAACTACTGTCGGTTCCTCGTAAGTCTCTGATTCGAGATAGAGGAGCGGATAAGTAGTTTCATTGGCTTTCACTGTTACGGGTGCCTTGTATTCGTCGAACATTGGCTTGTAGCCCTCGGCAGTAGCGTCGAGTGTATATTCGCCCGGCTCAAGTCCTTCGAATACGAATACGCCATTGTAGTTGTTGTCGACTGTGTACTCAGCTACAACCTCCTCGCCCTTGTAGAGCTTAACAACTGCGCCGTTGATTGGCAGCCACTGGTCGATAGAACCACCGTTGTACTTGAAGAGGTCGTTCTGGATGCGCTCGTGAAGGTCCTTCACCGTACCCATAATGTAGCCTGTAGTCTCGGCATTACCGCCAAGCCACTCGCAGAGTCCGCGGGCGTAGCGCACGCCTTCCTGACCGCAATAGTCCTGATTGAGTGCACGGTGGCGTGCAGGCTGATAGGTGTGGAAATAGCCCTCGCTCAAGAAGCCCTGGGCACCATGCTTCAGTACACCGAGGTAGCCGGTGTAGACGTTGCCATTCGTGCCTGTGCGGTCGCTCGACGAGCCATAGAAGCTCACATCGCCGCGCACATTGGGCTGTGTCGGGCTGTAGTAGCTTGTCACGTCGATAGCGTTGGTGTAGAAAATAGGCCACATGGTAGTGCCCATCTCCTTCGAGCCTTCCACAAATGCCTCTGTGTCAGTTCCGCGATAGAGGTAGAGCGGATAGTTGGTCGAAGTGCCCTCGCTTGCTGCATTTGAGTGAACAGAGAGGAAAATATCCATATTGTTGGCATCAACCTCCTCGCAAATCTCGGTGAGGTTGCGGTTGTAAAGCTCTGCATCCGCGGCACCTGAAACGTAGGGGTACGGGCCATTCTTTACGCGCGAGTACATTATGTTCTCGGCTTTCACGCCCATCTTCTCAAGAGTGTTTCCGAGCTTGAGCACTTTCCAGAGGTTGGTGTTGCTCTCATAGAAACCGCAAGTGTCGGGGCGTCCTGTTTCAGGAAGATTGGGATAAGGAATAGTAGCCATTGGGCGGTCGTTGGATCCCCAGCTACCATGACCCGGGTTAAGATATACGCGAACCTCGTCGATAGTCTTCGCATTCATTGCGCCTGCTGCAAGAAGAGCGGCTGCTGCAAATAAAAATCCTTTCTTCATGGCTCAATTACTTTTTCAGGTTAATATTAATTAAGTAAGCCTCGCCATTGGCAGTGCTGAAGGCGATTTTCTCGCCATTGGCAGTAGCGTAGGGATACATTGCAATCACTGAGTCGTCGGTAAGGGTCTGGCGCACGCCATAAAGGGTGGTAGCCACAATGCTCGATGATGTCACCACCTCGCCATTGTCCTTGTCGTTCATGCCGACAACAATCTCGTTGTTATACCACTTCGGGGCACGAATCTGACCGAGTTCGGCTACGATGTGACCCTTGAGGTCGGCTACGTAAGCACCGCGTCCGCACACATAGTAAAGAACCATAGTTCCATCGGGCGAAAGCGACGGCCAGATGTAGCTGAATTGCTGTCCGTTGGGCGAGAACACTTTGGTCTTGCCGCCCTGGGTGAGCATAAGCTGGCGGTTGCTGATAGAGAGCACGGGAGCCTCAGCCTTTGCCTTGGCAGCACCAAGAGCCTTTGCCGATGCTTTACCCTTGTTGACTACGACAGCCGAAGCGTTGTCGATTGCAACGCCCTGAATGTTGCGTGAGGGCTTCACAAGCTGCTTCTTCTCGCCTGTGGCAAGATTAGCCTGCTTAACCTCGCTGTAGCGGAGCTTGTCCTTGAAAGTCAGCTCACGGTACACTACGTTTTGTCCGTCGGCTGAGATTTGAGCATCACGTCCGGCGCCGCGTGCGTCGGTTACCACTGTAGTAGCTCCTGTTTTTAGGTCATACTTGCTGAGTCCGTCGTTAGTAGCATTGGTGACAAGGATATAGTCGCCCTGTGGGCTGATTCCTGCCACTACACCCTGCGGTGCGGCGAGCTTCTGCACTGAAGCCACGTCGAGCACTTGCGCGAATGCTGCGGTACTCAAGCATAGAGCAAAAGTAAGAATTACTTTCTTCATAATTGAGTTTGGATTAAATGGTTAATAAAATAGTTGTTATAAAATTTGTTAGTCAGTTTTTTCGATTTTGTTAGTCCATAATTCGGTTCTCTTGCCAAGAAGATGTGCTGTCTACAGAAAATTGCGCTATTTTCTTTTATTTCAACATTCTATCCGCTCAAAAGAAACGGAAAAACGGAAAGTATGACACAGCCTTTCCATTTTTCCGCCTAAAGATAGAAACATTAAATCATTTATGCAAGCATTGATTAAGAATCAACTACGAAGTTTATAATTCCTTAACAATTGCCTGCTGTTTTCTTTGTCTGTCCTGAGGTATTATTTCACAATCAGCTTGCTTGCACAGTGGCTGCGTGTTCCTGCCACTTTCACAATGTAGCTGCCAGGGGTGAGGCTGCCGCTGAAATCAACGTCGGCAAAGCCGCCCGATGTGTTGCACCGCTGCGTGGCGGCGAGTGCACCGCTTAAGTTGTAGACGCTCACTGTCACAGCACTTTCGTTGGCTGCCAGCACGGTGAAGCGTCCGTCCGACGGATTTTGATATATAACCAACGGATGTTTTTCAGCCGCAACATTGCTGACGCCGGTGGTCTGATAGATTTTCTTGATACCGGCGAATGAGTCGATTTTGCCATAGCCGCACTTATGCGGCTCGGCAAGGGTGTACTCATCATTGATGGCTGTTTCGGCAAAAATGTCCTTTATGTCCTGGGGCGTAAGTTCAGGATTTGCCTCAAGCCAAGTGGCAATGATTCCCGACACTACAGGTGCTGACATGGATGTTCCCATCATTGTGTCCCAATAGTTGTCGCGTCCGAAGGCTGACTGAACCTCTGTGTAATACTCGCTTGAAAAGCTGTCGTAGTTGCTTACCGATGAAATAAGGCTCTGTCCCGGTGCCAGAATGTCGGGCTTCGGGCGACCGTCAATAGTGGGTCCCCAGCTTGAAAAGTAAGAAATCTGACCGAGATACTCCTCTGAACCGCGCGAACGGTAGGAACCTACCGAAATCGACTCTTTGCCGCAAGCCATGCAGTTGATCGACATCTCACTGTCGCCTTCGGTGTAGCCTTCAAAATTTCTCGACACGAATTCAGTATAGGCTTCACTCCACATTTGCAACTCCTTACCATCTTCTCCTTCCACTATCAGCGCAAGTCGGTAGCTTTTGCTCGACATTTTTCCTTCTGCTTCTATGTAGATATTGTTGCCAATCGGTGTATTCTCAATGTATTGCATCGTGATTGGACCATCGAAATATTCTGATATTCCTGATGGTAGCGAAACGGTAGGATTGTCGGCATTGCATTCGGCCGTTGTTGTGTAGTAGATCTGCCCGTCGTCAGCTCCCACCACAGCAAGGTAAGCACTCAAGCTACCGGGCGTGTATATGCCAATATACGCATTAATCTTGTTCAACCAGTTGTATATAATTGTCTTCTAAGGCTTCGAGTCGGCAAAAGTGTGGTTGATGTGGATACAGTCAGAACCTGCGTTTCCGGCAGAAACGCACACGATTTTACCCGGTCCTGAAAGGCGGTCAATTATCAGAGACTCCAAGTCGCTGCCGTCGTGAAGACCCACATAGTAGCCTAAGCTCAAATTGACCACGACAGGCATATTCAGCTCGTCAGCCTTGTCGAAAATATAGGCGACGCCGTTTATTATATTTGCGGTTGATAAATTGTCAGTGCCACAAGCGATTATGTCGGCATCTGGAGCAAAGCCACTGTATGCGTTGTCGAATGAGCCGACAGCCGTGCCTATGGTGTGTGTGCCGTGCGAGTCTTCTGGGCAGTCGGTGGTAAGCCCCTTTATCGCCTCATCGGTGAAGAAGAAAGAGCCGGGAAGTTCGGCGGTTTCGAAGTCATTATCGCCGTCATTGATCACACGTCCGGTGTATTTCTCACCGGCTTCGCTGTCGGGCAGATACACCGCAAGGAAGCGTGTTGAGCCATCAGGATTGCGGAAGTTGGCATGGTTGAAGTCGATTCCGCCATCTACTGTGCCATAAATCACACCTTTACCGGTGTATGGCGAAATTCCGGCAGCCTCGTCGCCTGCAAGCGTGCTGTTGT
>CAMFSS010000029.1 GCA_945983195.1 uncultured Prevotellaceae bacterium
CGATGTATGGCATTAGCGCTTCTGTTGTGCGCTTGGTTGGGGCTTGGAGCTGCCGACTACACTACAATGGTGAATCCATTGATGGGAACACTATCTTCGTTTGAACTATCCACCGGCAACACCTATCCGGCAATAGCACGCCCATGGGGAATGAACTTCTGGACTCCACAAACCGGCAAGATGGGTGATGGCTGGCAGTATGTCTACACAGCACACAAGATCAGAGGCTTCAAGCAGACACATCAGCCGAGTCCATGGATAAACGACTACGGACAGTTCTCACTGATGCCCGTCACCGGGAAACTTGAATTTGATGAGGAGAAGCGTGCAAGCTGGTTCAGCCATAAGGGCGAGGTGGCAATGCCACATTACTATAAGGTGTATCTTGCCGAGCATGATGTGGTGACAGAGATAGCTCCCACCGCGCGAGCTGCGATGTTCCGCTTCACATTCCCCGAAAATGACAATTCGTATGTGGTGATTGACGCATTCGACAAAGGTTCGATGGTGAAAGTCGTTCCGGAAAAGAATCGCATCGAGGGCTACACAACACGCAACAGCGGCGGCGTACCCGACAACTTCCGCAACTACTTTGTGATAGAGTTTGACCATGCGTTTACATATACCGGCACCGTTGACAACGGCAAGCTGCGTGCAGGCAACAATGAAGCCCAAACCGACCATGCAATGGGTGTGGTAGGCTTCAAGACACGCAAGGGAGAACTGGTGCATGCGCGAGTGGCTTCATCATTCATCAGCATGGAGCAGGCACAGCTCAATATGAAGGAACTTGGCAACGACAGTTTCGACCAGATTGTAGCCAAAGGGCGTGATTCATGGAATGATGTGCTTGGCCGCATTGCCGTGGAAGGCGACTGCCAGACACAGATGCGCACATTCTATTCGTGCCTCTATCGCTCGCTGCTCTTCCCTCGTTCATTCTACGAAATCGACGCAGCCGGCAACGTGGTGCACTACAGCCCCTACAACGGACAAGTGCTGCCCGGCTACATGTTCACCGACACAGGTTTCTGGGATACATTCCGTTGCCTGTTCCCCTTCTTGAACCTTATGTACCCATCGGAGAGCCTCAAAATGCAGGAGGGTCTTATCAACGCCTACAAGGAGAGCGGATTCTTCCCCGAATGGGCAAGTCCCGGACACCGTGGCTGCATGGTGGGCAACAACTCGGCTTCGATTCTCGTAGATGCCTATCTCAAGGGAATCAAGGTGCAAGATGTAAAGACGCTGTATGAGGGCTTGATTCACGGCACACAGAATGTACACCCACAGGTGTCGTCGACCGGCCGCCTCGGACACGAATACTACAACCGTCTTGGCTATGTGCCCTACGACGTGAAAATCAATGAGAGCGTGGCACGCACACTCGAATACTGCTACGACGACTGGTGCATCTACCAGTTTGCCAAGGAATACCGTGCAATGGCAAAAGATTTGAAGCTCACAAAGAAAGAAATAAAGAAGGTCGACAGCGACTTGAAGCAGCTTGCAGAGCGTGCCTACAACTATCGCAAGGTATTCGACAAAGAGAGCAACCTCATGCGAGGCCGCAACGAGGACGGAACCTTCCAGTCGCCATTCTCGCCGCTGAAGTGGGGTGATGCGTTCACCGAGGGCAACAGTTGGCACTACACATGGTCGGTGTTCCACGATCCCCAGGGACTTATCGACCTGATGGGCGGCAAAGCAACATTCGTGAATATGCTCGACTCAGTGTTCACAGTGCCGCCTGTGTTCGACGACAGCTACTACGGACAGGTAATCCACGAGATACGCGAGATGACTGTGATGAACATGGGCAACTATGCACACGGCAACCAGCCGATACAGCACATGATATACATGTACAACTATGGCGGCGAGCCATGGAAGGCACAATACTGGGTGCGTGAGACAATGAACCGCATGTACTCGCCCGATGCCGACGGCTATTGCGGCGACGAGGACAACGGACAGACTTCGGCATGGTATGTATTCTCGGCACTGGGATTCTATCCAGTGTGCCCCGGCACCGACCAATACATAATGGGCGCACCGCTCTTCAAGAAGGCAACCATGAACTTCGAGAACGGCAAGAGCCTGGTGATTGAAGCACCGCAGAACAGCGACAGCAACCGCTATATCGACGCCTTGCAGTGGAATGGCGAGAACTACACCAAGAATTATCTGCGCCATGGCGACTTGCAGCAGGGAGGTGTGATGAAGGTGAAGATGACCGACAAGCCCAACCTCTCGCGAGGCACAAAGGCAGAGGATATGCCCTACAGCTACTCGCTTTCGGAAAGCGGAAAATAAAGCCTGCTACACCATAGTCGAGAGGGCATAATTCACCTGTAGAGTGAAAAGGAAATTATGTGTATTTTGCTGAAAAAATTGCAAAAAATATGCTGAAAAACATAGATGCCGCAGTAAGTGTTTTTGCTGCGGCATCTGTTATATTGTCGTGTATGCCCAAAATAAGAGTATATGCCTATAAAAACCGGAGAGAGTATATGCCCGAAATTGAGAGTATGCCAAACAAAATTGGAGAAAACAACAAAAAACTTTTATGTCTAACCTTATAAATTGTTTGTATGAAAGCTAAGTGCTTAAATTGGAGTCCGGGGAGACTACGGATTTTATTTGCATTGCTGTTCATGATCGCTTCAGTTCAGTGGGGCTATGCCCAGTTGAACTTGAACCTCACGAAAACCACGTTGGGGAAAGTGATAGAACAGATTAAATCACAATCGAAGTATGAATTTTTTTGCGACGACAAGCTGGCTGCTGTGCAGATAGCTTCAGTCAAGGTGACCAACGCATCGCTTGAGTCGGCCCTTGATGCCGCACTGAAGGGCACGAACGTGACCTACAAGGTGGCAGACAATGTGGTGTATCTTTCGGAGAAAGGTGCAGCCAAGGAAGCCAAGCAGGGCGAGAAGCGCACCATTACCGGTGTGGTATCGGACGATATGGGTCCGCTAATCGGCGCATCAGTTATGGTGAAGGGCACTACGCTCGGCACAGTGACTGATTTCGACGGAAACTTCACAATCACCACAACCCAAGCCAATCCCGTGCTGGTGTTCTCCTACATTCGCTACACCAACCAGGAGATAGCAGTGAAGGGCAATGAGCCTGTGAACGTGACAATGAGCAGCGATGCCCAGATGCTTGAGGAAGTGGTAGTGACCGCCCTCGGTATCAAGCGCTCGGAAAAGGCCCTGAGCTACAATGTGCAGCAAGTGAAGACCGATGACATCACCACCAACAAGGATGCCAACTTCGTTAACTCACTGAGCGGTAAGGTTGCAGGTGTCAACATCAACGCATCATCGTCGGGAGTCGGCGGTGTTTCGAAGGTGGTTATGCGCGGTACGAAGAGTATCATGCAATCATCGAATGCCCTCTACGTGATTGACGGTGTGCCCATCTTCTCGGGCCGCGGCGCAGCGGGCGGCACAGAGTTTGACTCGCAAGGTTCGTCGGAGCCTATAGCTGATATCAACCCAGAGGATATTGAGTCGATGTCGGTACTTACGGGTGCAGCCGCAGCCGCACTTTATGGTTCGGAGGCAGCCAACGGTGCAATCATCGTGACCACGAAGAAGGGAAAAGAGGGCAAAATCAGCCTTCAGGTGACTTCGAGCACCGAGTTTACAACACCGTTTGTAATGCCGAAGTTCCAGAACCGCTACGGCACAGGAACATCGGGCGTGTACAACAGCGCCAGCGCAATGAGCTGGGGTAACCGCCTTGACGGAGTGAACAACTATGGCTACAACCCGAAGGACGACTACTTCAAGACCGGATTCATTTCGACACAAGGTGTGTCGATGAGCACCGGAACAGAGAAGAACCAGACTTACGCATCGGCAGCAGCAGTTAACTCGCAGGGAATCGTTCCGAACAACCGCTACAACCGCTACAATTTCTCAGTTCGCAACACCACATCGTTCCTCAACGACCGCATGTCGCTCGACGTAGGTGCAAGCTACATCTTGCAGAACGACCGCAACATGACCAACCAGGGAACATACAACAACCCGCTTGTGGGCGCATACCTTTTCCCACGCGGCAACGACTGGGAGGACATCAAGCTCTATGAGCGTTACGATGCAGCCCGCAAAATCTATACCCAATACTGGCCTGTGGGTGATGAGGGTATGGTAATGCAGAATCCTTACTGGATTAACCACCGCAACATACGCGAGAACAAGAAGGACCGCTACATGCTCAACGCAGGACTGAGCTACAAGATTCTCGACTGGTTGACAGTGTCGGGCCGCGTGCGTCTTGACCACGCCAACAACACCTACACAGAGAAATTCTATGCATCGACCAACACCCAGCTTACCGAGAACTCGACACGCGGACTTTACGGCATCACCAAGTCGAGCGACAAGCAGCTCTATGCCGACTTCCTCGTGAGCGTGAACAAATATTTCGGTGACGACTGGTCGCTGCAAGCCAACTTCGGTGGATCAATCTCGGATATGCGCTACGATGCAATGCAAGTGCGCGGCCCGATTGCCGACGGCGGTGATGCATTTGCCGATGAGCCACTTGGACTGACCAACTACTTTGCAATACAGAACCTCAGCGCAAGCAAGAGCAAGCGTATGCAGGAGGGCTGGCGCGAGCAGACACAATCGCTCTTTGCAAGTGCCGAGTTGGGCTACAAGAACACTTACTACCTGACACTTACCGGCCGTAACGACTGGCCCGCACAGCTTGCCGGACCTAACTCGAAGTCGAGTAGCTTCTTCTATCCATCGGTGGGTGGATCGGTTGTGCTCACTGAGTTTGTGAAAGACCGCTTGAGCAAGGACATCATTTCATTTGCCAAGATTCGCGGATCATTTGCATCGGTGGGTAGTGCATTCTCACGATATCTTGCCAATCCGCGCTATGAGTGGAACTCAAGCACAAATAGCTGGAGCAACCAGACACAGTACCCGATGTACAACCTGAAGCCGGAGCGTACCAACTCATGGGAACTTGGTCTTAACGTGCGTTTCCTGAAGGACTTCGAACTCGATGTGACCTACTACAACGCCAAGACAATGAACCAGACCTTCAACCCACAACTTCCGGTGAGCGGCTATTCAGCACTCTACATTCAGACAGGTGCCGTGCGCAACCAAGGTATAGAGCTTTCGCTCAACTACCACAAGACATGGGGCTCGTTCACATGGGATACAGGTATCACTTACTCGACCAACAGCAACAAGATTCTCACACTTGCCGACAATGCCATCAACCCCGTCACCGGTGAGAAATTTTCACTCTCGACACTCAACATGGGCGGACTTGGCGATGCACGCTTCCTCCTGAAAGAGGGCGGCAGCATGGGTGACCTCTACTCACTGCGCGACATGAAGCGCGACAACAACGGCAACATCTACGTTGACCAAAACGGAGTGGTGGCTACTGAGGCAATCCAGAACCCCGACAACTACATCAAGCTCGGCAGCGTACTGCCTAAGGGCAACCTTGCATGGCGCAACAACTTCGCATGGAAGAACTTCACAGCAGGATTCCTCATTTCAGCACGCCTCGGCGGTATCGTCTACTCGCGCACACAGGCAATGCTCGACTACTACGGAGTATCGGAGTCGAGTGCCGACGCACGCGACATGGGCTATGTGCTCGTTAACGGCAGCGACAAGGTGAATCCCGAAGTGTGGTATGGCGTAATCGGCAGCGGAACAAGCGTTCCACAATACTACACCTACTCAGGAACCAACGTTCGCTTGCAGGAGGTATCGTTCGGCTACACCATTCCACGCAAGTGGCTCCGCAACATCTGCGACATCAAGATTTCGTTTGTGGGACGCAACCTGTGCATGATTTACAACAAGGCACCGTTTGACCCCGAAAGCGTAGCTTCGACCGACAACTTCTACCAGGGCATCGACTACTTTATGATGCCGGCTTTGCGTAACCTCGGATTTAATTTGAACTTTAAATTTTAATCAGATAATATGAAGAAGAATAGCATATTAAATGGCTTCATCGCCGGACTAATGATCCTTGGTGCAGCCTCGTGCACGGGCGATTATCTGGACATCAACTCCAATCCCTACCAGCCGGGCGACCTTACGCCCGATGACTACGGCTTAGGCTCGGCGATGACCAACCTCGCAAGCACGGTAATCTCATCGGATGTGAACACCACACAGTTCACCGAGTGCCTTCTCGGCGGAACAATGGGAGGATACTTTGCCGACTCAAACGCCGGCTGGAGCAACACAATCTCCAATTTCAATGCGACCAACGACTGGACACGCGTGCTTCTGCTCAGCGACCGCATCATTCCGACGCTCTACAGCAACCTGACCCAAGTGCAGCAGCTTTCGGAGCAGACAAACAATCCGGTGCCCTTCGCAATAGCACAGATCATCAAGGTGGCAGCAATGCACCGCGTAACCGACACTTACGGTCCCATTCCGTATTCACAGATTGGACAGGACGGAAAGATCAACATTCCCTACGACACCCAGGAGCAGGTGTACGACAAGCTGTTTGAGGAACTCGACGAGAGCATCAACACCCTCACTGAGAACCGCAATGCAGCCCTCGTATCGAGCATCGACTTCGTGTATGCAGGAAATGTTGTGAAGTGGGTGAAATTCGCCAATTCGCTCAAGCTGCGCCTTGCAATTCGCATCGCCAACGTAAGCCCCGAGAAGGCACGCAAGCATGCTGAGGCAGCCGTGTCACACGAGCTTGGCGTGATTGAGAACAACGCCGACAATGCCACTTGGAAATATTTCGGTGCCATCAACAATCCGCTCTTCGTGGCAGTGCGCTACAATGAGGAGGCATCGGGAGGTGACACACACCCGGCAGCCGACATCATTGCCTACATGAACGGCTACAACGACAACCGCCGTGCCGCCTACTTTGAGGACTCGAAGTGGTCGGGACAACAGTATGTGGGACTTCGCCGCAGCATCAACATGAGCAAGGTGAAGGAGTATTTCACCAACTACTCACGCGTGAGAATTTCATCATCTGACCCTGTACTTTGGATGAACGCAGCCGAGGTGGCATTCCTCCGTGCTGAGGGAACAGCAATCTATGGCTTCAACATGGGAGGCAACGCAGCCGACTTCTACAACGACGGAATCCGCCTCTCGTTTGAGCAGTGGGGTGTGAACGGTGCTGAAGGCTACATGATCGACGACAGCAGCAAGCCTGCACTATACATTGACCCGGCTGGCGTGAACACCTATGAGCGCACACTCTCAACTATCACAATCAAGTGGGACGAGGGAGCAACCAAGGCTCAGAAGCAGGAGCGCATCATCACACAGAAGTGGATTGCACTGTGGCCGCTTGGCAACGAAGCATGGGCAGACTACCGCCGCACCGGCTATCCTCGCCTGATACCTGCCACTGAAGAGGGTAACCTCAGCGGAGGCATAGTAGACAGCGAGCGTGGCGCACGCCGCATGCCTTATCCATCGGAGGAATACACCAGCAACACGGCAAACATACAGTATGCAGTGTCGAATTATCTCGGAGGACCAGACAACATGGCAACCGATGTGTGGTGGGCTAAATAACTAACAAAACCGTAATTAGCTACAGATATGAAAAATCATATATCAATTAAAAGCATAATGTGGGCCGCATGTGCCGTGGCTGCCCTGTCGGCTTGCTCAGACTGGACCGATACCGAAAGCATCAAGCTGGTAGAAAACGGCATCGACAAGCAGCAAGGCGAGGCCTACGCCAAATACCTTGCCAATCTAAAAGACTACAAGGCATCGGACCACAAGGTGGTCTACGGCTGGTTTGACAATAGCGAAAAGACACCGTTCACACGCGGTCAGCACTTGAGCGACGTACCCGACAGCCTCGACGTGGTGATAGCAAAGACACCCGAGCTTACCGATGCAGAGATTGCTGAGGTGAACCAACTCCACAACAAGGGCACAAAAGTGTACTTCAGCGTAAGCTACGACCGCATCAAGAAGGCCTACGAGGAGGCAGTGAAGGAAGAGGGTGAAACCCGCGACTTTGCTACCGTACTCACCGAGGAGGTCAACAAGGTGATTGCACAGCAGGCACCATTCGACGGAATGCTGGTAGAGTACAAGGGCAGCAGCCCCATCTACATGACCGCTGCCGAGAAAGCCGAGGCAGCATCGCTCCAGAAGATACTGCTCAATGCCGTTGAAGCATGGAAAAATGCCAATCAGGGCAAGGAACTTACATTCTACGGCTATCCGGCACACCTTCTTGACCTTGCGCCGATACTGCCGAGCTGCAAGCACATCATACTTGTGACCGACAAGGTGGGCGACAAGCACCAGTTTGGCATCGAGGCAATGCAGGCACTCATTGCAAGCAACGTACCTGCCGACCGCTTCGTGGTATCGGTATCGACCATTTCGCTCGACACCACCGACAAGAATACCGGCTATCTTGGCGACGCACGCGCCACTACCGAGGCAGCCTACTGGGTAACAGAGCCGACTGAGGGCTTCACCAAGGCAGGTCTGGCTATCCTCGATATACAGAATGATTATTACAATGCTACAAATACGTATCACTACGTGAGAGAGGCGATTCAGATAATGAACCCTGCTCCTGCAAAATAAAGTGTCAACAATATGAAACTGAAAAATATCTATAAAGTATCGTTGCTGATGCTTGGACTGGCGTTCACAGCGTGCAGCGATGACGTTGAGAATTTCGACAACAAAGTGTATGTCCAGGCTTCAGAAAAGACATCGACAGTGCTTCTGAAGAGTACCGTGCCGACGGCAGAGGTAGCACTTCAGGTGGCAATGGCCCGCCCGATGGAGCAGGACGTAACCGTGACCTTCAAGGCCGACCCGTCGAAGGTGTCGACTTACAACACATTCTACAATGCCACAGCCGAGGCACTTCCTGAAGGACACTACGCAATAGCCGAGCCCAACACCAGCATCAAAGCCGGTGGCGTGACATCGGACGACGTGATAGTGAGCTTCTCAGGTCTAAATGAGCTTGACAGCGAGAAGATTTATGTGCTCCCTGTGACAATAGCCAACTCGAATGTAGCAGTGCTCGAGAGCGGCTCAACCATGTACTATGTATTCAAGGGCGCAGCTCTTATCAACACCGTCCCCGACTTGACCAAAAATCTTGTGTATGTGCAATGGGATAATCCATCGGTAGCCAACGACCTTCGCAAGCTCACCGCCGAGGCTCTTATCCGCGTGGATAAGTTTGGCAAAATGCTTACATCGGTAATGGGAATTGAGGGCTACTTCCTCATCCGTATCGGTGATGCCGGCATTCCCGAGAACCAGCTCCAGCTTGCTACCAGAAACGGCAACTTGAGCAATGGCGACCTCATCATTCCTACCAACGAGTGGACACACATCGCTCTCACCTACGATGCCGACAACGGCGGTGAAGTGGTAATCTACATCAACGGTAAGGAGATGCTTCGCGACAGCAAGGACTGCGGCAGTATCAACTGGGCACAGACCCGCACCGACGAGGGCAACGGATTCTGGATAGGACACTCCTACAACCGCGACCGCTGGCTTGAGGGCAACATCTGCGAGGTGCGCATCTGGAACCGAGTTCTCTCGAAGGACGAAATCAATGGCAAGGACCACTTCTATGAGGTGAATCCGCAGTCGGACGGCTTGGTAAGCTACTGGCGATTCAATGAGGGAGCCGGCACATCAATTCTCGACCACACCGGCAATGGCAACAATGCAAATGCCGTAGAGTCCATCACTTGGAATGCAGTGGAGCTTCCCGCAAAAAATTAATTTGTAAACACAATTTGAAATTATGAAATCAATCAAAAACTATCTATATTCCATCGCACTTCTCACTGCCGTGTGTGGCATGACAGCGTGCGAAGATGATGTAGTAATCAACACCGGTGATACCGGTAAGTTGGCGACTGTAGATGGCACTTACGGAGGCGTGAAGTCGGAAGCCGGAGCGGCACAGGCAGCCACCCTCAACGTGTTTGGCACAAAAGCAGCCACAGGCCACATCTATTTTGAATTGGCAAAACCGGCAGCGCAGGACGTTACAGTGACATTCAGTGTAGATGCAGAAGCACTCAACGCCTATAACACAGCCAACGGAACATCATACGCAATGTATCCTGCCGACAAGGTTTCGCTCGGCAATGGCGGCACAGTCACCATTCCCGCCGGACAGAAACGCTCGGCATCGGTCGACCTTAACATCGCAGCCGGCGGCAACATCGGCTCGACCTACGCAGTGGCAGTGAAAGCAACAGCCAACAATGCCACAGTGTCGACCACAGGCAGCTCATACGTGTACCTTGTGAAGCCGCTTGCAGCAATTCCCGACGCAAAGAAGGGTGATGTGCGTACACTCTGCTTCGTGGAGGTTAACGACGAGAACATCCTCAACATGGGCGAATACACAATGAAAAATAGTGGCAAGCCATTCTTCGACATCGTGAGCATCTTTGCAGCCAACATCAACGTTGATGCCGAGACCGGCCGCGTGCATGTGTTCTGCAACGACCAGGTATCGTTCCTTCTGAAGAATGCCGACAAGTTTATCCGTCCGCTTCAGGCAAAGGGTATCAAGGTGAACCTCTCGATTCTTGGCAACCACGATGAGTCGGGTATGCGCAGCCTCTCAGCGGAGGCATGTGCCGACTTTGCCAAGGAGCTCAAGGCTTATCTCGACATCTACGGACTCGACGGTGTTGACTTCGACGATGAGTATTCGGCATACAACGATGAGACTCCGGGAGCAGGCTTCTCGCCCACATCGGCAGAGAACTATTGCCGCCTCGTGTATGAGTGCCGCAAGGCATTCGGTAACGACAAGCTCATTGGTGTGTATGAGTATCGCGGATATGACGCACCAAACGGTACGATCGAGGGCAAGAGCGCAGGTGAACTCGTTGACTACATGTGCTATGGAACCTATCAGCGCTATGTGAAGGGTCGTGAGGCTGACTTCACCGGACTGAGCAAGGCAAAATACTGCCCCTATTCGCTCAAAATCAATGAGCAATACGACGGCGGCTGGTATGGCTTCAGCGCAGAGACAATCGCTGATGCCAAAGAAGCTGGCTACGGCTTGCAGGTGTTCTACAATCCGAAACCGCAGCTCTACAGCTACGACCGCTACTTCTCGGCAGTCAGCACAATCCTCTACAACGACGAGGTAAAGTGGACCGGCAACTACTACACACGCACAAGCGATGCAGCCCAGAAGGGTGCTAAGCTTGAATATGAGACCTATCTCGGCAACTACACAGTGACATCGAGCAACTCGCTTTACGTCTACATAGATGAGGAGAACAATCCACGCTGGTGGGATTGGGGCGGCTCGCACAGCTTCGATGTACGCATCGAGGAGAAGGAAGCCGGCAAGAGCTACTACATCTATGGCTTTGGTACATATCCTGAGATTACCAACAAATATCCGGTAGTTGCAGAGTATGATGCCTACGACGGCTCGCTCAACATCTTCCCGCAGACCCTCCACGAAGGCGATGCCGAAGATGCAGAGACATGGCAGCTCCTGTGGGGTACATACGGAACAAACAAGGAAGAAACCGGTCTGGCGCGCTACATCTGGAAGGCACTCCCTGAATATGCAGGTTACAATGTGTCGGGTGCAGTGAATCCAAAGGGCGTATTTACGCTCTATGGCATTGGCGGCCGCTACGGACTCGATCCATTCCACGATGTAAATGGAACACTTGTTCCGCCGCACTATGGTGTGAAGTATCACCTCACTGAGAACTACACATTCATTAAGAACTAACCAACGCTATTGATAGGTTGTGTGTGATTTGGAGATGGAGCAAAACTGTATGTTCAAATCACTACACAACCTTTTTTCTTATTATCGCTTACTATATCTAAAAAATCACCCCTCTATGCGCACTTTCATTTCAACCTTACTTACATTGGCACTGCTCACAGCGTGCACTGCCGACAAGACCCCAACGGTCACTTCACCCGACGGTACTGTGAAGCTCACATTACTTACTGACGATTCGCTGCAATTAAGATATCAGGTTGAGGTAGACGGAACCCCTTTCCTGCTCCCTTCACGACTGGGATTTGAGGAGAAACAGGGCTTCAATCTGTCGCAATCATTCAAAATCGACAACATCAAGAAAAATCAGTGCGATGAGACTTGGACCCAGCCCTGGGGCGAGAACAAGACCCTCCGCAATCACTATAATGAAATGGAGGTTACACTCCATAACCCCGACAATGTGGCTCTCACGCTCCGCTTCAGACTTTTTGACGACGGATTAGGCTTCCGCTACGAATACAGCGTTGCCGATGCCGACAGCCTGCTGGTGAGCGATGAGCTGACACAATTCCATTTTGCGCAGGAGGCAACATCATGGTCGATTCCGGCAAATTTCGACACCTACGAGCTGCTATACCGCCACTTGCCGCTCTCGCAAGTGGAAACAGCCAACACCCCGATTACATTGCGCACTCCTGATTCGCTCTATGCGAGCATTCATGAGGCAGCACTCACCGATTTCCCTGAAATGACCCTCACGCAGACCGACAGCCTCACATTCAAGTCGAATCTGGCACCCTGGCCCGACGGTGTGAAAGCACGCTTCGAGGGCAACACCTTCAAGACACCCTGGCGCACCATACAGATAGCCCGAGAGGCAGTAGGACTTATTAATTCTGCACTGATTCTCAACCTTAACGAACCGTGCGCACTCGACAGCACCGACTGGATTCACCCGATGAAATATGTGGGTGTGTGGTGGGGAATGCACCTCGGCATTGAGAGCTGGGTGATGGGTGACCGCCACGGAGCCACTACTGAAAATGCAATCAAATACATAGACTTTGCAGCCAAAAACGGCTTTGAAGGCGTTCTATACGAAGGCTGGAACGCCGGATGGGAGAATTGGGGCGGCTCGCAGG
>CAMFSS010000030.1 GCA_945983195.1 uncultured Prevotellaceae bacterium
GTGCTCCTTCGGCGTGAGAAGGGCTGTGGCGCCAGCGGCCGACGGCTCTGATATGATATCGCCGAGCAGCTCTATGCCGAAAGCGTCGTCGCTCTTGCCGCGGCTTTCAAGGGCAATGTAGATGACCTTTTCTTTGTCGACGAGTGAGAACGTTTCCTTGACGAAACCGGGATAGCTGCGAACCATGCGGTCGGGGTAAATGCTGACGCTCGTATCAGGGTGCTTGCGCAGCAGGGGCTTGCCGTTGCGGTAGAGGCGATAGTCGGTGAATACACGATGGGCGCGAATGTTCCATCCGGCATTCCAGTCGAGGAAATCATCAGTTCCGGTCATGCCATAGAAGAAACCGGCATACTTGTCGCTGAAAGAGAACTCGCGGGATTGCTTGTTGCCGTGGGTTGTGATTTTCAGCTCATCGAGGCGCAAAGCCTGAGCATTGATTAGAGAAGAAGCACCCAGTGCGAGTGCTGCAACACACGAATAGAATCGAAGATTATGCATAGTCAATAGGTTTATTTAGAGATAATGATGCGCAAATATACGAATAATCTGCGAGAAAAAAGGCCTCCGGCAAAAAAGAAAAGCAGCGGGGCGAAGCACGACACCACATAGCCGTTCGGTCGGGGGAGTGGTGAAGCTGTTGTGGTGGTGGCAAATGGAGCGACGGCAGGCGATTATGGTGAAAAATGGTTATAAAATAGGGGAATAGGGCGTTAAGTGAAACGAAAATTTTGTAGTTCGCGGGATTTTCTGTAATTTTGTGCGGTTTTTGTGTAATAGCCACAAATAGAGAAAATAAGTATAAATTTTAACGTATATATTCTACTACACTGATGAATGTAACAATGGAGAAAGTCGACAATGTGAATGGAATCATCACAGTGTCGCTTGCAGAAACTGACTATCAAGGCAAAGTAAAGAAAGAATTGAAGCAAATCGGAATGCGCTATCCCGAGAAGGGATTCCGTCCGGGACACGTTCCCGCCGGGCTTCTTCAGAAGAAATATGGCAAGGAGGTACTCGTAGAGGTCGTAAACCGTGAAATCTACGATGCACTGATGAACCACATCCGCGACAACAAGCTCAACGTGCTCGGAGAGCCGATGATTGCCAATGCCGAGGAGATTAACTTCGACACACAGAAGGACTTCGAATTCAAGTTTGAGCTTGGTTTCGCTCCTGAGATCAACCTCACTATCGACAAGAGCGTGAAGGTGCCTTACTATAACATTGAGGTCGACGACAACATGGTGAACGAGAACGACCACCAGCTCCGCAAGAGCTTCGGCAAGCAGGTTGCAGGTGACGAGGTCGACGACAACGCACTTGTGAAAGGCTCGATGGTAGAGCTCAACGAAGATGGCTCGGAGAAAGAGGACGGAATCAAAGTGGAGAGCACAGTGCTTTCACCCAAATATTTCAAGAACGATGAGCAGAAGGCACTCTTTGCAGGTAAGAAGGTGGGCGATGAGATTGTGTTCAATCCATCGGCAACTTGCAACGGCAATGTAACTGAGCTTGCAGCTATGCTCAATGTGGACAAGGAGCAAGCCAACGTTGCCAGCAACTTCAAGCTCACAGTGAAGGAGATTCTTGTAGTGAAGGAGGCTGAGCACGACCAGGAGTTCTTCGATGCAGTGTTTGGCAAGGATACTGTCAAGACTGAGGAGGAATACGTAGCCAAGCTGAAGGAGCAGATTGCAATGCGCCTGAAGAACGACAGCAACTACCGCTTCACCGTCGACACCGAGAAGGTGCTTCGTGAGATTGTAGGCGAGCTTGAGCTGCCTGAGACATTCCTCAAGAAGTGGCTTGTGAAGCAGGACAAGGAGGGCAAGCACACTCCGGAGAATATTGACGAGAATTTTGCCAAAATGCGTCCCGACCTCGTATGGCAGCTTATCAAGGAGCACGCCGTGAAGCAGCTTGAGGTGAAAGTGGAGGATGTCGACCTCATGAATGTGGCAAGTATGCTCGCACGCCAGCAGTTTGCACAGTATGGCATGTCGAATATGCCCGATGATGTGATTGCCAAGTATGCCAAGGAGATACTCGACAACGAGCAGTATCGCCAGTCGATCATTGAGCGTGCAGTGGAGGACAAGCTTTATGGCAAGATTCACGCCGCAGTGAATGTGGAGGAGAAGACTGTGCCGGTGGCTGAGTTCAACGCCCTTTTCGAGCAGAAGTAATCCTACCCCTGTAAAAAAAAGAATAACACCTTTTCAAATTTTCATATTAAGTGTTGCGCGTGCCTCTTTTCGGGCGCGCGCAATTTCTTTTGTAGGCAATAGGTGCGATTTATGCTAAAAAATGAGGTGCGACGAAAAATAGTGGGTGTAATAGGTGGGGAATTGCAGGATTTTTTGTAACTTTGAAAATAAATAAGCCTTTTGTGTCAAGGCAAGTGAATAACAAGACAATAATTAGAACATACAATATAAAAATATGAAGAATAACGATTTCAGAAACTTTGCAGTGAAGCATTGCGGACTCAACGGGTTGGCTTTCGACCAGTATGCCAACACGATAACAAGCAGTTATATATCGCCGACAATCATAGAGGAGCGACAACTCAATGTGGCGCAGATGGACGTGTTCTCACGCCTGATGATGGACCGCATCATATTCCTCGGCACTCAGATTGATGACTACACCGCCAATGTGATTCAGGCGCAGCTTCTGTATCTCGATTCAGCCGACCCGGGCAAGGATATTTCGATTTACTTGAATTCTCCCGGCGGCTCGGTTTATGCCGGACTTGGAATCGACGACACGATGCAGTACATATCGAGCGATGTGTCGACCAGTTGCTCCGGTATGGCAGCCTCGATGGCGGCAGTGCTGCTTGTGGCAGGACAGAAGGGCAAGCGCTTTGCCCTTGAGCACTCGCGCGTGATGATTCACCAGCCGATGGGCGGTGCACAGGGTCAGGCATCGGACATTGAGATTACGGCGCGAGAGATTCAGAAACTCAAGAAGGAGCTTTACACCATCATAGCCAACCATTCGGGACAGCCATACGACAAGGTGTATGCCGACAGCGACCGCGACTACTGGATGACTTCAGCCGAGGCAGCCGAGTATGGAATGATTGACAAGGTGCTCACACGCAACGCTTAAGTGACAACGCCTATCCCCTTCCGTGGGGAGATGGCGTAAAACTATATTTTTATTACTGATAACATGGCAAAAAATACAAACGACACGATGCATTGCAGCTTCTGCGGACGCTCGTCGAGGGAGGTGCAACTGCTAATGCCCGGCATGGACGGCTGCATCTGCAACGATTGCGCCGAGCAGGCCTATCTATTGTCGAAAGAGTATATTGAGGACAACAAGAAGAAGCAGGGTGGGGCATTCGACATGACCGACATACCCAAACCGCATGAAATAAAGGCCTATCTCGATGAATATGTGATAGGGCAGGAGGTGGCTAAACGCTATCTTTCGGTGGCTGTGTACAACCACTACAAACGCTTGACGCAGAGCGATGACGATGTGGACATAGAGAAGTCGAACATAATTATGGTGGGACCTACGGGAACCGGAAAGACACTCATCGCCAAGACTATAGCACGGCTGCTGAAGGTGCCGTTCACTATCGTTGACGCTACGGTACTCACTGAGGCAGGATATGTGGGCGAGGACATTGAGAGCCTGCTCACCAGGCTGCTCCAGGTGTGCGACTACAATGTGGCAGAAGCGGAGCGCGGAATTGTGTTTATAGATGAAATAGACAAAATAGCCCGCAAGGGCGACAACCCCTCAATCACACGCGATGTGAGCGGAGAGGGTGTGCAGCAAGGACTGCTCAAACTGCTTGAAGGCTCGGTGGTGAATGTGCCGCCGCAAGGAGGCCGCAAGCACCCAGAGCAGAAGATGATTGCGGTGAACACCAAGAACATACTGTTCATTTGTGGTGGTGCATTTGAGGGAATTGAGCGTAAGATTGCACTCCGACTCAACACCCATGTGGTGGGATATGGCAACGACAGTGCCATGAAGCGTGTGCAGCGTGAACGGCTGCTACACTATGTGGCACCTCAGGACTTGAAGTCGTTTGGACTCATTCCTGAAATCATTGGCCGCCTGCCGATTCTCACCAATCTCGAACCGCTCGACCGCGACGCACTGCGCCGCATTCTGACCGAGCCGAAGAACGCCATTGTGCGCCAATACACCAAATTGCTCGCCATGGACGGCGTGGAACTGGTGTTTGCGCCCGAAGTGCTCGACTTCATAGTCGACAAGGCTATTGAGTACAAGCTCGGTGCACGCGGACTTCGCTCGATAGTGGAGACTATCATGATTGATGCAATGTACGACATACCGTCGAGCGGCGAGAAGAGCTTCACCGTGACCAAGGAATATGCGGCACAGCAGCTAAGCAAAGCCAATTTCGACGTTATGCAGCAGGCATCACAGTCGTAGCAGGCGTCAGGAGATACTTTCTCAAAAAATAAATCTACAAATATTTGGAGATTGAACCACTTATTTGTATATTTGTTTCACTGAATAATCGGGAATATACTTCTTAATATTTATCATGGCAAACAAGCAGCTTTTACACGCGGAACTGAAGCGGCATTTTGGTTTCGACACTTTTAAGGGGAATCAGGAGGCGATAATGGAAAACCTCCTTGATGAGAACGACACCTTTGTGCTTATGCCCACTGGTGGAGGAAAGTCACTGTGCTACCAGCTACCATCGCTGATAATGGACGGCACGGCGATTGTGATTTCGCCGCTTATAGCCCTGATGAAAAATCAGGTAGACGCAATGCGCAACTTCAGCGAGGACGATGGAATAGCACATTTCCTCAATTCGTCGCTCAACAAGCAGGCGGTTGACCGTGTGAAGAAGGACATTCTCGACGGCAAGACCAAGCTGCTCTATGTGGCTCCTGAGTCGCTCACCAAGGAGGAGAACATTGAGTTCCTAAAAACGATAAAGATTTCGTTCTATGCCGTAGATGAGGCACACTGCATATCGGAGTGGGGACACGACTTCCGCCCTGAGTATCGTCGCATACGCCCAATTATCAACGAAATAGGCACACGACCTGTGATAGCTCTCACAGCTACGGCAACGCCGAAGGTGCAGCACGATATACAGAAGAATCTGGGCATGACCGATGCGAGAGTGTTCAAGTCGTCGTTCAACCGCCCGAACCTCTACTATGAGGTGCGCCCGAAGACCAAGAATGTGGACAAGGACATAATCAAGTTCATCAAAGCCAATGAGGGGAAGTCGGGTATCATCTATTGCCTGAGCCGCAAGAAAGTGGAGGAGCTTGCCGAAACACTGAAAGTGAACAACATAAAGGCACTTCCCTACCATGCAGGAATGGACAGTGCCACGCGCTCGGCCAATCAGGACGCATTCCTGCTTGAAACAGCCGACGTGATAGTGGCTACGATAGCATTCGGAATGGGAATCGACAAGCCGGATGTGCGCTATGTGATACACTACGACATTCCCAAGAGCCTTGAAGGATACTACCAGGAAACCGGGCGCGCAGGCCGTGACGACGGTGAGGGGCAGTGCATTACATTCTACACCAACAAAGACCTCCAGAAGCTGGAAAAATTCATGCAGGGTAAGCCGATAGCGGAGCAGGAGATAGGCAAGCAGCTATTGCTCGAAACGGCAAGCTATGCCGAGTCGTCGGTGTGCCGCCGCAAGACGCTGCTGCACTACTTCGGTGAGGAATATGGTGAGGACAACTGCGGAAACTGCGACAATTGTCTGCACCCGAAGAAGCGAATTGAGGCGAAGGACGAGCTTGCGGCAGTGCTTGAGACCATTGCCACACTCAAGGAGAAATTCAAGGCTGACCACATAATTGATGTGCTTGTGGGCAAGACAACCAATGAGGTGAAGAGCTACAAGCACGATGAACTGGAACTATTCGGCTGCAAGAGCGATGTCGACGACAAGCTGCTCAACGCAGTGATTCGCCAGGCAATTATCGGCGGTTACCTGAACCGCGACATTGAGAACTACGGACAACTGAAGCTGACCGATGCCGGACGTGAATTCATTGAGCATCCTGTGTCGTTCATGGTGGTTGAGGACAATGACTTCTCGGAGGCTGAGGAGGAGGTGATGGTGAAAGGCGGTGCGGCATGTGCCGTCGACCCGGAACTGTATGCCATATTGAAAGACTTGCGCAAAAAGACGGCTCACAAGCTGGGACTTCCACCATACGTGATTTTCCAGGATCCGACGCTTGAATCTATGGCTACTACCTACCCGATTAGCATTGAGGAACTTAAGAATATCCCCTGACTGGCTGCAGGCACGGCAAAACGCTATGGCAAGGAGTTTGTGGAGATAATAAAGCGCCACGTCGACGAGAACGAGATAGAGCGTCCGGAGGATTTGCGCTTCCGCAGCGTTGCCAACAAGAGCAAAATGAAGATTTCGATAATCCAGGGCATCGACCGCAAGATAGCCCTCGATGAACTTGCCGACTCAAAGGGGCTGGAATTTGATGAGCTGCTTGACGAGGTGGAGGCAATAGTGTACTCGGGCACAAAAATCAACATCGACTACTTCCTCGATGAGATTATGGACGAAGACCACCAAGATGAGATTTTCGAATACTTCCGTGAAAGTGAAAGCGATGACCTTGAGGCCGCCATACAGGAACTCGGCTCTGACTTTACTGAGGAGGAAATAAGGCTTGTGAGAGTGAAGTTCCTCTCAGAGATGGGAAATTAGGGCACTGCACCGTCTCCTAATCAAGATTGTGATGGAATTGACAAATAGCACAATAAAATTCGTTGCCTCGCTGGGTCTGAAAAAGAACCGCGAGGCAAATGGCTGTTTTGTAGCCGAGGGTACGAAGTGCGTGCGCGACACATGGGGGCACTTCGACTGCCGCATGATTGTGGCTACGCGCAACTGGTATGAGCAATTCGGGCACTCGGGGCATCATGGCAAGATAGTTTTTGCCAGCCGCCAGCAGATGCAGCGCATGTCGCAATTCTCGACTGCTGCCGAGGTGATAGCTGTGTACGACATTCCGAAGCTCACCATCGATGCCGATGAGGTTAGGCAGAATAACAATATCATTCTCGACACCTTGCAGGATCCGGGGAATCTGGGCACTATCATCAGACTCGCTGACTGGTTTGGCGTGAAAAACATTTTCTGCACATGCGACACCGTTGATGTGTATAACCACAAGGTGGTGCAAGCCACAATGGGAGCTATATCGCATGTGAAAGTGCACTATTGCGACATTGAGGGGCTGCTTGAGGAGTTTGAAGGGCTGCCTGTGTGGGGCACATTCCTCGATGGCGAGAATATCTACCGTCAGGAGGTGGAGAACCGTGGTTTTGTGATTTTCGGCAACGAAGGAAAGGGCATTTCGCCACGGTTGGCACAGCATGTGAGCCGAAGGCTGCTGATTCCTGCCTTTGCGCAAGGCGATGAGGCACCTGAGTCGCTCAATGTGGGTGTGGCGGCAGCAATCACAATCAGTGAGTTCCGCCGCCGGCAGATGAAGTGACTTATGCTTGCCGATAAGGCTACCACACAGGAAAGATCATATAAACAAATAACTACGAAACAAAGATGGCACTGAAGACGAAAAGCGTATTTTTTTGCAGCAATTGTGGGGCTGAGTCGCCTAAATGGGTGGGGAAGTGCCCTGTATGCGGCGAGTGGAACACCTTTGTGGAGGAGACCGTGGCTGCAAAGCCCAAGAAGCAGCAGGGCTTCCTGCCCGACAGCGGCAAGTCAAAATCGGTGATTCCCATCAAGATTTCGGAGGTGAAATCGGGTGAGGAGCAGCGCATTGCGCTGCCAAGCCGCGAGCTGAACCGCGTGCTTGGCGGAGGACTGGTGCCCGGCTCGATAATACTCATTGGCGGTGAGCCTGGAATCGGAAAGTCGACGCTGGTGCTTCAAAATGTGTTGCGCATACGCAGCCGTAAGGTGCTATATGTGTCGGGCGAGGAGAGCGAGCAGCAGCTAAAGATGCGCGCCGACCGAATCTGTGGCGGCAACATTCAGTGTGAGTGCTACATAGTGTGTGAAACGTCGCTTGAGGCTATTTTTGCCGGCATACGCGACAGTGCTCCCGACTTGGTAATCATCGACTCGATACAGACCATCGCCACCGATGCGCTTGAATCGTCGGCAGGCTCGGTGGGGCAGGTGCGTGAATGTGCGGCGCAGTTGCTGAAGTTTGCCAAGCAGACGCATACACCGGTGATACTGATAGGACACATCAACAAGGAAGGTGCAATTGCCGGTCCGAAGGTGCTTGAGCACATAGTTGATGCCGTGATACAATTCGAGGGCGACCGACACTATATGTATCGCATACTCCGTGCCATAAAGAACCGCTTCGGCAGTACATCGGAAATAGGAATATATGAAATGAACCAGACCGGGCTGCGTGAGGTGAGTAATCCCTCGGAAATGCTGCTGTCGCAGACCGACGAGGAGCTGTCGGGTACGGCTATCGGTGTGACGCTTGAGGGCATTCGTCCGTTTCTCATTGAGGCCCAGGCATTGGTGAGCACGGCGGCTTACGGTACGGCGCAACGCTCGGTGACGGGATTTGACTACAAGCGAATGAATATGCTGCTTGCAGTGCTTGAGAAGCGTGTGGGATTCAAGTTGGCACAGAAGGATGTGTTTCTCAACATTGCGGGAGGCATAAAGGTGAATGACCCTGCACTCGATATGGCTGTGATTGCAGCTATCATTTCGTCAAATGTCGACATTCCCATCAAGCGGCGTGTGTGCGTCACCGGCGAAGTGGGGCTGTCGGGCGAGATACGCCAGGTTACGCGTCTGGAACAGCGCATAAGTGAGGCTGAGAAGCTGGGATTTGAGCATATCGTCGTTCCTGCCAACAACATGAAGGGTATAGACACCTCAAAGCTCCACATCAACATAGTGGAAGCCGCTAAGGTGGAGGATGTGTTCCGCTTCCTTTTCGGGTGAAAAGCGATGTAATGTGTTAATTGAGGTTAAAAAATGGTTGTGGATTAAACTTTGAGGGTTTTTCTGAGTCAATAGGTTAGAAATGGGAAACTTACTATTTGAGCTTCAAACGATAAACTAACTTTTTCAAAAAAACAACCACACATACTGTTTTAATAACGGTTGGAAGGCGTAACTACTGTGAAGTGGATTGCGTGAAAGATAAATAAGCGGAGAGAGTCGTGGATTCTCTCTGCTTTTTTCATTAACAGCAGTGATGGTTTTTGATGTGCTTGTTGCTTTTGCGCTCGATTTGTAGTAATTTTAGATAAATTACACGGCATCTCGGCAAAATCAATCAAGCAAGCTTGTTGCTTTTGCGCTCGATTTGTAGTAATTTTGGATAAATTACACGGCATCTCGGCAAAATCAATCAAGCAAGCTTGTTGCTTTTGCGCTCGATTTGTAGTAATTTTGCAGTGCGAATTTCGCCTGATGGGATTCTGAAACTTGATTTGGCGGGCTTGTGCCGTGCTGTGGATTCCATCGTGTCAAGTGAAAAACAATTGAACAATAAAGAATTATGCCAGTTAGAGTACCAGTGTCGCTTCCGGCGGTTGAGAGCCTGAAGGACGAGAATATATTTGTTATTGATGAGCAGAGGGCTTCGTCGCAAGACATTCGTCCGCTCAAGATTGCTATTCTCAACTTGATGCCGCTTAAAATAATGACTGAAACTGACTTGCTTCGGTTGTTGTCGAACACGCCACTACAGATTGAGCTTGACCTTATTGAGCCTGACGGGCATGTGTGCAAGAATACGCCGCGTGAGCACATTGAGATGTTTTACAAGCGTTTTGCCGACATTCGTCACAATAATTATGATGGCTTCATAGTGACTGGAGCACCTGTTGAGAAGGTTGACTTTGAGGAGGTTGACTATTGGGAGGAGCTATGTGACATTTTTGCATGGGCAAAGACTCATGTGACGTCGACGCTCTACATCTGCTGGGCATCGCTTGCCGGTCTTTACTATCGCTACGGTATTCCGAAGTATGTGCTTGGCCGAAAGATTTCGGGTGTGTTCAAGCACCGCATCAGCGACCCGAAGAATCCGATTTTCCGCGGTTTCGATGATGAATTCTATGTGCCGCACAGCCGTTTCAGCTACTTGAAGCGAGAGGACATTGAGAAGCACCCAGAGCTGCAAATCATTGCCGAGAGTGATGAGAGCGGCATCTATATGGTGATGGGGCGCAACGGACGCGAGTTCTACATAACAGGACACTCGGAGTATTCGCCCATGACACTCGATTTTGAATATCACCGCGACTTGGATAAGGGCTTGAAGCCGCACGTACCTGACAACTACTATGAGGACGACGACCCCACGAAGCGGCCGATTGTGCGCTGGCGCTCGCATGCCAATCTGCTGTTTACCAATTGGCTAAATTATTTCGTATATCAGGAGACTCCCTACGATATTCGTAGTATAAAGTGATTTTTGTGGATATGGCTACTTTTGCACCACGACGCGTTGAGCTGCTTGCTCCTGCCCGCAATGCTGATATTGCCATTGAGGCAATAAAGCATGGTGCTGATGCAGTGTATATGGGTGCGGCATCGCACGGAGCGCGTGCGGCTGCCGGCAACAGCATTGAAGATATTGCCAGAGTGGTGGATTTTGCACACCAATTCTGTGCGAAGGTGTATATTACGGTAAATACCGTAGTCTACGACTCGGAGCTGCGTGATGTGGAACGATTGATTGCTTCGCTCTACCGCGTGGGTGTAGATGCGCTGATAGTGCAGGATATGGGTATTCTCCGCCTCGACATTCCTCCAATTGAGCTTCATGCCAGCACACAGTGCGATATTCGTACTCCCGAGAAGGCTTGGTTTCTTGAATCGGTGGGATTCTCGCAGCTTGTGCTCGCAAGGGAGCTGAGCGTGGCTGAGATTGGTGAAATAGTGCGTGCCGTGAGTGTGCCTGTAGAGTGCTTTGTGCACGGTGCTCTCTGCGTGAGCTACAGCGGACGCTGCCAGGCGAGCGAAGTGCTGCGCGGACGCAGTGCCAATCGCGGTGAGTGCGCTCAGATTTGCCGACTTCCCTTTGACCTCACCGACAGCAGCGGCCGTGTGCTTGTACGCGACAAGCATCTGCTCTCGCTGCGCGATTTCAACCAGAGCGACCGCATAGCCGATATGCTTGCTGCCGGAGTGTCGTCGCTGAAGATTGAAGGACGACTGAAAGATGCCGGATACGTGAAGAATGTGGTGGCATACTACCGGCGTGTAGTCGACCGCGCCATAGCTGCGAGTGACGGTGTGCTGGCGAGATCTTCGCAGGGGGTGAGCGAGATAGCTTTCACTGCTGATGTGCGAAAGAGCTTCAACCGCTCGTTTACACACTATTTTTTCGACAACCGAAGGCTTTCGCCAGATGAACATATTGCTTCGATTGATACTCCAAAGTCGCTTGGCGAGGAGTTTGGAACGGCTGAAGACAACCGAGGTGCGGCAATAGTGGTGAGAAGCACAAAAAATGCTGCAAATGGCGACGGTTTCAGCTACTTTGGCAGCGATGGAAAATACTGTGGCTTCCGTGCCAACAAGGTAGAGGGCAACCGCATATTTCCGCTCGGGCGCGTGACGTTGCCTCGTGGAACAAGGCTCTACCGAACTTTCGACAAGGCTTTTGAGGACACTCTTTCACGCGACACGGCATGCCGCTTCATTGAGGTGGATATTACTCTGAATTATAAAAATGGAATTCTGAGCCTTGAGTTAGCTGAAGCTGCCGGCAAGAGTGTGGTGATTGGTAGCAGCGTGGAGGGGTTGTCCACTGCAAACACTCCGCAAGCCGACCGTCAGCGTACAGTACTTTCCAAGCTGGGCAACACCATTTTCAGGGCACGAAATGTTAAGGCACTTGATGATCTGTTTATCCCTTCATCGTTGCTCGCACAGATGCGGCGCGATGCTGTGGACGCGCTTATGCGAGCCAAGCGTGCTGCCTACCGCATAGGATATAGGCACAACGAAGATGCCGAGGCGAAATATCCTTGCAGTAATCTTGTTAGTGCTGACAATGTAGCAAACAGACTTTCTGAGGAGTTCTACCGCAGCCATGGGGTCACTATGGTGGAGCCTGCTGTGGAGGTTTGTCAACCCGAAGCCGGAGAGGAGCGTCAAGTGATGCACACACGCTACTGTCTGCGTCGAGAGTTGGGCGCGTGCCTGCTGACACCGGACGGAAGACGCTAGCCTCGCGAACTGAAACAGCGAGGCACACGTGGAATAGAGCAGCCAGTCGAGAGCGATTGAAGCCACAGCCCCAACAAACAAAATCCAACACTACCAAAGAAATAGCAAAAAATATAGCTGATTAGTCTGTATTACAGATGCAGATCAAATTGGTCGGTATCTTTCCAGGCAGGGAATTTCTGGCGGAAAGAGAGCAGTTTGTCGTAGCTAAGCGATGCGAATTGCAGGCAGTCGCGTCGTCCTGTTTCCACCGGTTTGCCCTTGAAGTCGATTATTGAAGTGCTTTCGGCAGCATAGTCAATGCCATCTGTACTGTCGATTCCGCGGCGGTTTACGCCACACACATAACATTCATTTTCAATTGCACGCGCCGAGAGCAGAGTGTGCCATGCGCTTTGGCGGGCCTTGGGCCAGTTTGCCACCACTAACAGCATGTCGTATGGTGCTATGGCTGTGCTGCGGCACCATGCCGGGAAGCGCAGGTCGTAGCACACAATGAGCTTGATGTTCCAGCCTCGAAAGCGAATGATGGGAGCAACGGAATAGCCGGGTGAGACCACTTCGGAATCACCGCCCAAGCGGAAAACATCGCCCA
>CAMFSS010000031.1 GCA_945983195.1 uncultured Prevotellaceae bacterium
AAGGTAGCGAAAATGCCCGGGAAAAGCAACCCTCACCGCTGATGGGCGAGGGTGAAGTGTGTCTAAGTGCTAAATTATAGTTTAATCGCGCTTCTCGTCGCTGTTATCTTTCTTACGTTTTTTCGGCTCGCGGTTAAGCACAAAGATTCCTGCAACTGAAACTATGGCACCGGTGAATACCATTCCACTAAGCCAGTCATGACCAAGGAATCCAAGAGTGAAAGCCATTGAGGCAAGCACAATAACCAGTGTGCAACCCATATACTGACCGCGCTTGTGCTGCTTTGCAGCATTGCCTATGATTTCACTGTCGATTCTGTGCCTTGCTTCCTGCTCGCGTTCTGCCATCTTCAATATTCTGTCGGCTGAGCCTTTAAGCGTTTTCTCATAATCGGCAAGGACTTGCGGTGGTGGGAGCGGACCGGAGTATGAACTTTGCTCGATGCGAACAATTTCATTGATTATCGCACGGCGTTTTTCTTCCGGAAGGCTTTCTATCACTTCGGTTGCTTCGCTCGGCAACTCCGGCTTATCATTCTGTTGCAGTGCTGTTTTTTCGTCTTTCTGTTCCATTTATCTGCCGTATTTATTGATAGCAATTCGGATATCATTGCCGACTCTGCGCCAGTCGCCACGGAGTGCATCGAGGTCGCTCGATTCGCCACGGTAGAAGTCTTGAATGCTATCTGTGAAAGGACGCTGTGAAGCACCGTCGACAAAGGCTCTGCTGTATAGCTTGTTTACGCGCTGTGATAGGCTGTTAATGCTGTTCCTTAGTCTTTGCATAATGTTGATGTGTTGATTAGTTATTATCTTCTACATTGCAAAATTACAAATAAAACTCATATTTCCAAAAAAATAATAGAAGAACTCGATCTCCTTGTGGAGTTCTGACAGAATAGCTTCGCCACGCTCATTATTGCCAATTAAGCACGAGAAAATTGCCTTAATTTGCCGGATTCGGGGAAATTAAGGCAAAAGCGGCGAGTTTTGTTTCTTATTTTTCCGATTAGCGATACTTATCAGCGACGGCGCGAATGTCGTGGAGGAAGTCGGCGAGCGGTGGCAATGGCGGCAGCCCGAACGTGTTGTGAATCTCTATCGCTCCCTTTGAGTAGTTAATCTGAGCCTCAAGGTTGCGCAGTGCGAGTGAGCGAGCCGACATTTCGAGAGCCACAAGGTCAGGCTCAGGGCGTTTCTCCTCCACCACGATGTAGCCTTGAGGCGAGAGGTTGAAGCCGTTGGCTACTATGTCATCGAGGCTTGCCGTAGCTTCCAGACCTCGCTCATGGTCGCGGAATACTACATCGGTAGTCGTTTTGCCCTTGCGGAACACGATTAATGCCGTTGAGATTGATGTGTCTTCGAAGTAGCCTTTTTCGATGTGCGTGACGCTTTCAATGAGATTCTCACGCACAAGCCATTCGCGGATCTTTCCCTCACGCGCTCCACGGTAGAGGATTCCTGGGAAGCCGAGTACGGTAGCAACACCGTCATCGGCGAGCATCGACACGATGTGGAGAATAAAGGCGTAGTCGGCTTTTGAAGGAGGCGGCAAGGTGGGTGCTGCGTCCCATCGTGGGTCGGAGAACGGCTGCCACTTGATGCTGAATGGATAGTTTGCCACGATGTGGCGGAACTTGCGCTCGGTGAAAGCCGGATTAAGGAGCGTGTCGCCTGTCACGATGTGGGCATTGGGGAGGCGTTGCCTCGCAACCTCTGCCTGCACTGCATCAATTTCCTGCCCATACTTTGCCACATCGTCGGGGAACACTGCGAGAAGGTTGCCGGCACCGCACGTCGGGTCGTAAACATCGACTACATCACCGCCGGTACTTACGGCATCGGCGATTAAACGGGCAAGTTTATCATCGGTGTAGAACACTCCTTGCTCGGCAAACTGCTTTCGTATCTGCTTAACGCTATAACCCACTTTTTTTCAATAAAAGGAATATTGAATTACTTAATACTATTTCTTCTTTCGACGTGAAGTCCATAGGAATAATTCCGGCTGAGATGGTGTCTTCGAGCGAATAGTGAGTGCAGCACCACTCACGAATCCACTCACTTTCCCAAATATCGCCTGTGGAATAATCCACATATCTGCCTTTGCTCTTCAGCAATTTCCCGGGCTTGAAAACAAGCTCAAGGCAAACCTCATATAATTCAAGACCTTTCAATCTGCGCCAAGCTTCACGTGGCGACCCCTCGGCGAAGCAGCACCCGATGGAAGTAGTGCTCTTGCCCTTCAGGGAATGGTTGGTATCGTTATAAATCGTCTCGCCACTCATAAAGGCTTCCGCCTCTGTCCGAGAGCAGAAGCGGATAACCTTCGTTGGCTTAGTGTTAAGATTGCTCATATTATTTTATTTAAGTGTTAAAAAAAGGTGCGATGAGTTGCAATTATATCTCAGATTGTTTGAATAGCTCACCGCACCTACCTGCGAGATATGCACTATAGTGTAATATATTGCCAAGTTTCCAAGAAGCGCATATCTCACATCTTCGCGGGGCTGTTAATCTTCAACTTCGAGGATTAGGGCAAGCTCGTCCTCTCCAAACATATCCTCGGCGTAGTTGCGTTCTCTGGTGCATTGCGCCAGTGGGTGCGTGAAGCGCCACCGGTTGCGGTCATCGTCCCATGCTTCGGGGCTGCTCTTATCCGTCACCATAAACACCGGGGTATCATTCGGCAAGTTTCTGATATACTTCTTCAGCTCCCCCACCGTCATTGCTTCAGTTCCGTAATCATTCATTTTCTTCTTCGTTTAATGGTTCTTCTTCGAAATACTCTTTGAGTTCAAGAGCTTCTTCAAGTCTATCAAGTCGCTGTTCGTGTACTGAGACGTCAAAGTAGTCAAGTAGAATTAACTTTCTTCGGCATTGTTCTAACTCATCTTTAATCTCATCTAACTCTCTGGATAGCGTTCTCACAGTAATCGATAATGTGAGAAACCCAACGGAAATCGCTACGATTACCGGAAGGAATATATATGTACTCATTGCTTACCTCCTTTCAATTCATTAATTTGTTTCACATCTGGGTGTTGGTTTATCCAGTCTTTTAGTTTACAGTCTTCTTTGTTGCCTTTTCTCCTATTGTAATAATCGGGGCAATATGAATCATCTTTGACCTCGTTATCAGACATATAGCAGAAATTTTTGTACTGCCACCAACAGTTTTTACAATGTCCAAATTTCATTCATCACCTCCTTTCAATAGTTCGGGGTTATCGTGAATGTTCCCTACAATTTCGCATTTTCCGTAATCGTATTCCGTTAGTCGGTGTAGAGGAAATCCGCCAATCATACCCTCGTTACACTCCTTAATCGACGCATAGAACATTCCGCTCTCAAATGTGACTACATATAGGAGATTGTTTTCATACCAGCGTAGGATGTCCCCTTCGTAGATTTCATTACCATTCTTATCATGCAAGCCTGTGAATTGACCTATGGTGTGCGGTGCAACCTTATAATTCTCGAAACCACCATCAATAGGAACAAGTATTCTGTAAACTCCATTTTTGTGTAGCAATAAATTACCATAAACGAAATTTCCATATAATTCTTCGCCATTAGGTAATTCACCGTCAATCGACTTGCCTCTGAATTTAATTGTTCTCATAGTTTTCCTCCTTTCAAAATGTCAAGTAAATTTACAGCTCGGCTCTTATCCTCGTATCCTTTGATTGCTATCCATCTATGACACAAAAATGAGCGTACTCTTTTCTGTACCACATAGACCGTAATCGGAATACAGCCGTCATAGTAAATGTCTGTGATAATTCTATATTGGCTCATTGTCTGTTGTAATTTTTATATAATCTTTACATTCATCTCTATCTTCGTCATAATCAGGTTTCATTACAAATTGGGCCTCCCAATGTCTCATGTAACGAAGACAGCTCTTGCATATTTGAGGCCGCTCTGATTCTGGTATGTAAGGATTAGGTCCCCCACAAGGTGAATATTCTTTCATATTACTCCTCCTTTCGGCAATAGGTCGCTGATGTATGCCCATTGAATAATATCATTAAATTCAACACACTCAGCCCAGCCATTTAGACTATATTCTATCCATATATTGCCCAGTTTATCTTTGCAAAGGATTGGATATTCTATTGGTTCTTCGCTTGCATCGTGCCATAGCGATGATAAGTCGGGATTTTTGTCTGCCCACAATGCACCGTCTGTAAATCCAACACTTGCAATTAAATATTCTGCTGGTTTTTCTCCAAATATCCTATTTCCATAATTAACGGCTTCACTTATTATTGCTTCTTCTCTTGTCATAAATCAAATCTTCTAATTTATATTATTCAATATCTATATTGTCGATTAAAGTAATATTTCTCTATTTCGGAATAAACATCCAATATTTAGGAGTTTCACCTTCCCATTCCCATTGAACTTTATTCTTTACCATAAAAGATACTCCATATTCATCATTCTGAGATTTTATAAATACTCTATTGGTAAATCCAAAATGAATAATCTCAGGAAAATCACAAGGCAATTTATCCTCTACATCAATCCAGCAATGTTCTTTTGGATTGTTATCTGCCCATTTAGCACCTTCCTGAATTTAATCGTTAATAAAAAAGAGTCGGCCGATACTGCAATTCATTCGCCCGAATGGCGTTCCTACATTCCGAAGTCTGATGGCATCGGCTGGCTCTTGCCGGCAGTGCACTGCATCTGTGCTATGTGGTTCGTTTCTTGGAGCGCACCGCCGTTATTTTGATGCTCAACTGTTGCCTCTGGGGCAACGGTTGGAGGATTCAACCGAGACCCTGAGGGTAACGGTTGGGAGTGCCAGTTGTTGCCGTGAGGGCAACAACTGGTTTGATTCAACCGTAACGCTCATCATTACGGTTGGGAGTGTCAGTTGTGGCCGTGAGGGCCACAACTGGAAGTCTCAATCGAAGAGTGATGGCTGTTCATCGAGGCGTGCAGCTCGCAGTTTCGCGAGTTTTTGCTCAATGCTGCGCCGTTTCCCTTTCGCTTCCTGAATCTCATCGCTTACACGGGTCAATTCTTCGAGCAGCCTTATCTCCTCGCGGTTCTCGTCGAGTTGACGCTGACGCGCCATCGCAAAATGGTCGTAAAGCGCATTGTAACATTCCAATCGGTATCTCATCACCGACTCTCTTGCTTCTTCTGAAACGTTTGCCGGATTGATTGTGAACAGCCAACCAAAGATAAATCTTAGTGGTATGCACACCATTTCACGCTGCTTCCCATCTGCCCCAACCGTTATGCTCAGCATAACAGTTGAAGACAAAAACTTGTCATCTTTAATCTTCATATATTGCGCATGATAAGCCACTCCCAGAGCATCGCAAATTGGGCGTATAGGGATTAAGATGTCACCCTGTTCGTTACTGGTGGCAGCGATAGCCACATCATTAATTCTCGTAATCAATGTTTCTTTCATCATTCAATGTTTTTTTAAATTAAACTCATCTATCTATCAATAATATTGAAGTCGATTTCTTCTATGCGACGCACCACAATTTTCAGTGCAAGCCCGATGGTGTCCTGTCGCTCGATGTCGTAAGGCGCGGCGAGCCGGCTCACGATCTTGTGGATATGCGGCACCGCCGAAGCCTCTGAGTCGGTGTCGTGCGCTCCCATAGTGGCATCGAGGATTGCATCTACACGGCTGCACTCGCGGTGATAGTAGTGGGCGAATGCAATCACAAGCAGCATGTAGGTGATTGAGTCGTATTCCTCGTCGAAGTGCGGATATAGCCGTTTCAGTTCGCCGTTGATTGAAAGGTAGAGGATCATCAAGTCGCGTGCATACTCAGCCATAAACTGCTTCACGTTGCCACGGAAGCGGGCAATTGAATCATGCGACACCATATTGCTAAGTTCCTTGTCGCGCTGCGCCATAATCTGGCGTATCTGTCTGCCCTCCTTTTTGTTAATTCGCAGCTTGGCGAATGCTCCGAGCATCATATTGACGTAGTAGAAGCACATCTCCTCAATGATAAGAGGGTTGTATGCAATCTTTACCGCCACATCTTCAGGCAGCTTGCGAGCAAGGTCGTTGACGGACACTCCCGGGCTGCCCGGAGCGAACAGCCCCTTATCAACGCCGAGGCTGCGATTGTCGATTGAAAAGTCACAGAAAACCATAATATTGATGTGTTAATTAGTTAATGATATCTTGTTTCGGAATGTTTTGAAACCACTGCCCGGAAGCGGTGGTGATGCAATAGAATATTCGCCCTGTAGGAGTGCGGACGATGTTACTCACTCGCCCATGGCGGACGAGTCCGCAAAATCGGAACGTAACGCGGTCGCCGACGTGATTCGTTTCGGGCCCCGCCGAATACCGGGTGCTGATATGCACCCGGTGCGGAAACAGAATCTCGGTTATTGCCTGCATATTGAGTCTTTCTGCTATATCGTTAATTAATCTGACGCTTACCAGCCTCGCACTTCGCTTGAGCGTGCTGATACTTAACGAGGAACGCTGTGCTGTACTTACCGTATTCCTCGGCATACTTGCGAGTCTTCCATATCGACACCTGTGTGCGATGTAAGTAGTAGGATATCTCATAGTCGGAATATCCATGGTCTTTTGCGATGAGAATGAATATCATTCTCGCCTCCTGAGTGTCAACATTGCCACGCTTGGCAATAATCTCCTCTGCGGTTACGCTTGTCACATCAGTTACAATTTTTATGATTTCGTCCATTTATTTATCTTGATTAAAGTCAATTATTAAATTCTTTTCGTCGTGTACCTTTTTGCAGAACACGGTGAAAAACTCCGTACCGCCTGACTTGTCGCTATCGCCGACGAATGTCTCATCCGGGTGGTTGGGCTTCCAATCGCTGTAATACTGCTTCAGTTGGGCTTTATTGTCTATTGGCTTGTCGATATTGAAGTCGTATTCCTTGAACTTGCAATATGCGATTATCTTGTTGCGGAAGTTGGTGCGTGTTACGCTGTGCCCACTTGTGCCTCCGGCATACTCAAGGAACGACTGGAACATCACTTTACGCGCTATTCGGTTATTAAGGTTTGCGCCAGTCGGATCGAAGTATTCTTCAGCCCACTGGAAGAGCACTTCGCTCATTTCCTGACGCAGAGTGCGCAGCTCAATGTTGCGCATTGGCGGCGGCACTGCGCCCTGACCTTCACGCGCCCAGCCTTGCTCGAACGAGCGCAGATAGAACATCACGCACTCTGCCATGAGATTGTCGAATAGCGACCACTGCGACTCGTCCCAATCGTCGAAGAACATGTGATGGAAGTCATCGACGAGTGTGTGGTTCGGGTTGTACCAAGTAGAGAACTCCATGTAGCTAATGCGACGCTTAGTAGCCGCCTCATTGGCACGGTTTATTGCGTGGTTGGTAGTCACCAATATCTTCGGCGATTCTTGCACCTTAATGTTGTATCGTTGCTGACCCTTCGGGTTTATTGCCATGTCGCCAGTCACCATTGAGAAGAGGCGTGTGAAATCGAAATTTGTCTTAACGTCGTCGATGAAGATGTTGCGAGTTGCCTTAGTCACGCCCGACAGCATAAATTCATCATCGTTCTTCATCGCCTTTCCGTCGATTGTGAACTGACTAACGATCTTGCCGATTGCATTGCCCACTACAGACTTACCGGCACCGCCGTTGCTCTGTCCTACCTCCGACATAAGGTGATCCTGCACTATCACTGCCTTTCGCTCACTTGCATATTTCCAGTCGAGAAGCAGATAGCCGATGGTAGTGATTTTGTTGACGATGTGCTGAATCCAATCGTCATTCTCGTCTTCCGTCGGGGTGCGTGGCGCATCGTGTGGGAATATGTTGTTAGACGTGTTGATGATGTACTGAAGAAACTCGCACTTGTCGCCTTCGGGTGTCAGCTCGAAGAAGAATCTATCACCCATCTTGTAGAGAGACTTGAAGATGGGTACGCGCTTGAAGTTGCGCGGAACGATACGGCTGCGCCAAACATCGTTAATCGGCAATCCCGGTGTAATCTTGTCGGCAGTAATCTCCACCTGGCCGTTGTTGTAATATGTACGCTGAATGCCCGGCTCGAAGTTGTTGAAATTATCGGCACGAAGCTCAATGCGTTCGAGCTTCTTGTCAGGAAGCAGCACATCGAGGCGTGCGGCGAAGAACTCCTGCACAAGCGGACTCTTTACGTTTGTCATAATGTATTGCAGCACGAAGTCGCGCATCTCGTATGGTGCAGAGCGGTCGATGATACCGTCGTCAATCCTAATGTATTCGTAGCCCGATGCCGCATCTTCGCCGTTGCGTAGACGGAAGAAGCCTGAAGCCGATAGGAAGCGGTATGTTTCGAGATAATTAATTACAACCTTGTCGTTGTCCTTACTGTCCTTTTCGATTGAGAATATATCAACGTCGGAAGAATACCTACTGACACGCACGAGTTCTCCATCTTCTACCTTGTAACGCACGCCACCGAGTTTGAATGTCGGGATCTCCATAAGACGCTGCTTGTGCGCCTCGAAGAAAGCCTGGCGGTCGTTAAGATGCCAGAAGTCGCGGATCTTCGCATCGCTCAGTGTGGTGATCTTGTGAACGTCGAGCCATGTGCCCTCGCCGTCGTGCGAGGCCATTGTTCGGTTGTTGTCTTCCATCAGCTCCGACTCACGACCTGAAAGTGAGCCTACAAGCAGATCGTCAACGCCTTTGTCGCCGTGCTCGTTCTGATTGACGTGCCCCCACCATATATCCACGTTAAGCCCCATATAATTGAACGACTTAACATACTGGTTAAACTTGATGACCGCAGCGGCGAAGCTCGATGGGCGCAAGTCTGCCTTGTCGCCAATGACGATATTCTTGCTGAGTTCGTTCCAGTCGGAATCCATCACGAATACGATGTGACGCACTGTGCACATTGTGACCACGTCCTGTATATCCTGAATAAGACCCTGCTCTTTGTTGCCAATGTTCATGATGCCCTGCAAACCGAGCGACATCATACCATGCTTGCACGCTTTCTCAGCCTTCTTCTCGCCCTCTTGAAGGAACAGCACCTCAATGTGCTGCTTCTGTTTGTAAGCGCGGCGAATGCGTTCCGGGATATAGACGCGGCACGGTGCTCCTGCCGGTGTCTGGTACTTCATCTCCTTTCCGTCGGGTGACAGATGGATTGACGGATTAGACCAACGTACTCGCACATAGTTGCGCGGTGTCTTAACGCCCTTTGATGTGTAAGTCATTGGTCGCCCCTGAAGGTCGTAGTAGAAGATGAGCATGTCGTCACCTGTCATATCTGGGAGGAAGCCTGTGCCTAACCGACCCGACTGAAACGGCGACTTCATAAGCTCTTGGTTGTTCTCAATGACGTTGGCGAACACATCTTCCACCGTAAGTCCTGAGCCTTTCAACTGTTGGGCACAGAATGATTCTCGAATCGACTCCTTAACTTTGTTAACCGACTCTATGCGCCGTGTCTCTTCGGGTGTGATCACAACGCCACATTCACGCGCTGCGCCCTCAAGGCACTCGATGAAGTCGGTTTTTGCATTTCGTCCGTTGTAATATGCGAACGCCTCTATCACATTTGAAAAACCCTCATGGCACGCCCAGCACCGGGCATTATTGTGCCCACGCCGTGCATCGACGTAGAACTTCTTTTTGCCGCAGAATGGGCACACCAGCTCTTGCGTGTACTTATTGAGATTGCAATCCGGCACAATACGCCTGATGTCGCCCTCCTGCTTAACCTTGTCTATGTCATATTTGGCATACTTCATGAGAAAATCTAATAACCGGCAGCAAACTTGACAAATTCTCCTATCCCCAGCAGCCCAAGCCGCGAATAAGCATTGCGAACATGCGTGTGCACAGTGAAAGGTGACAAACGCAGCTTGTCAGCAATGTCGGATTCATTAAGCCCTTCATAGACGAGTCGCATCACACGCATTTCTGCCGGGCTTAATTGATGATCGAATGTAGGACGGCATATCACATTTTCATGCTTGCACTCGCCACGCAATGGGCACTGAATGTATTCGAACGTGCTGTGCATGTTGCTGTCGATATCAGGTGTGTTGTCGAGTGCTGCGAAGTTGCAGCGAATAAATCTGCACACCATGCGATAACGATAGAAAGGCATGTTGAATGCTATAGCTTTGTACTCGTCAGTAAGTGCCTTGTACGCCTTTGGGTAGAACGTGGAGATGTATTCTAAGATGTTGCGCACCGTTTCATAATCTGTCTCGGTTAGCTTATGGGTGTTTCCGTCAGCCTCTCTAATCCACACCTCTTGCTCGTAGGTGAAAAATTCTATGTTCTTGAGTACCATCTGCGTTGTAATTTAATCAATTATCGACATAATTATATAAATCAACCCCGACAATCTCGCTAATTTTGTCAAAGCAAGACTGATCCAGCGCGGTTCGACCAAGACGCCAATTTATTACAACTTGAGGTGTCTTATCAAGCCCATGGCGTATATCACGCAGCTTGGCGATGCGTTCACGCGAACTTAGCGAGCGAATATACTTGGAGAAAGCCAAATTGTACTTCATTTTACTTGATTTTTCAGAATTAATTAATAACTTTGCCTTTGCAAAGATATATTATAATTCTCGAATATTATCAATCACAGACATTAATTCTATAACAATTAATAATAATTAACAAACATAGAAAAATGAAACACATAGGCTCGTTTCTCAAGGAACACATTGAGAAGAATGGATTTAAGAAGGGAGAAGTAGCTAACAAGGTGGGAATCACATACAACTACCTTAGCACTAACTTTAAGCAATCATCATCCGATGCTGCACTTTTGAAAAAGATGTATGTCGCTGTTGGTTTACATCCGGGAATTGTTTTTGAAGTTCCTGATGGGATAAGCATTAACTCGTCGGAGGTGTATGCTAAGAACTTCATCGGTCGCGCTTCGGTGTCGATGGGGGCTAACGATGCCATGAAGGCTCTGATTGATGAGAAGGATAAGCTAATCGCTGAGAAGGAGCGGACAATCCAATTGTTACTAACTCAGATGAATATTAACAAATAGTGACAAATTAGTGCCATGGTGTGACGTATCTGTACGTGTATATATGGTCAATTGGTTAATATGATATTGACAAATCCAGACGGATGCTCTTGTCATCCCGACAAAATGAAGTGCAAAACTCTGTAACGCAGCGCGTTGCAGAGTTTTGTCGTTTTAGTGCTGTGGCCGAAATGAGCCACAATTTGGGAGATTTGAAGGCTTTTTGGGGCAATTTCTTTGCAAATTTCTGCAAATTTTTCTATTGCTATGTGGGTGCCATGGTGCCGCTGTGAATGGTATTGCTTTGCACGGGTGATGCTATACGTAGTGGCTGTCATTTCCAATCGCCACCCATCCATGGCAGTCCGATTCGTTTCTTCGGGTCATGGTAGGTGGTCTTATGGGGTTGCTTGGGGCGGTTGTACTTTCCTTTAGGGTCGAGAACAAGTGACAGGACGAATGCTAATATAATCAGTCCGCCAAACATCATTATGTATTCCCAGAAATCCATAGTGTAGTGTATTAGGTTTGTTTCTGCAAATATACATACTCTATGGTGATTGTGCAATTTGAAACGTCATTCTTAATCGAAAATTTTTTGCTTGCCGCTAAAGTAAGTGACAGTGTGTAGAAAAAGCAACCCCCGCCGCTAATTGGCGAGGGTGATGGTGCCGTGATTCCGTGGAAACTGTGTGGCATCAGCTATTGTTTAATATATGGAATGTTGACGGCTTGTTGCCTTGTAGTGCGAAACTTGGGCGTGATTTATCGGTGCTCTTAGCATTCGGCATTGAGTCTCTTTTGCGTATTGCCGCCAAATCTCTTTCGTAGCTTAGTTGCAGTGCCAACCAATAGTCTGCCGGAATGCCCAGAGCCTCTTCGAGCTTCAATGCCATTGCTGGTGATATGCTGGCCTTGGTGCTGAAGAACCGGCTTAGATTAGGTGCTTTCATGCCGAGGCGTTCTGCCAGTTCTTTTTTCTGCATACCACGAGCCTTCAGTTCATCCTTGATAAGCTCAGTAGGATGAATGGCTTCAATCGGTATGAAATTGTCTTTAATGGTCGCCATAATGCTCACTTAATTCAATTAATACTAAAGTTATCTTATCCTCATGCTCTTCAAAAATCAGACGATATTTCGTGTCGAATCCCACTCTTACCGAGGAATAAGGAGAGTTGCTCAAGCGTTCGTAGGCAAGACTTGTGATTGACGACACCACATTGATGCTTCCTGCCTGTGTAATATACCTGATGACTTTATCCAGATTCCTTATAAGCTTGGCATTGCTTCTGTACTGCTTGTACTTACCGATGTATCTGTGATTCACAAGAGCCTCAAGTTCTTTATCAATAAATTAACACAGCATTTCAGTAAGGAATTACTTTGTGCAAATGTAATAATAAATTATCAAAAATGATAATTATTGTTGGGAAAACATCAGAGGATAAAGCTGATTTAACATTTGTATGGCATTTACTCGCCACGAAAAGGACTCCTTGTGGTGATAGGCGAGGG
>CAMFSS010000032.1 GCA_945983195.1 uncultured Prevotellaceae bacterium
ATGTAGAGGTTTCCTTACAGGGCCGAACTCTAACAGAGAGATGAACAGAAAAAGCTTCCTCAGCTTAAGTGTTGTGGTCAGATTGTTAAACCCGGGTCTTCATTGGGTGGAGCACGACCTAAAGCCAGTGTGATAGACACGGACAAAACTCTATACGTTGCAAAGTTTCCATCGCGTAAAGACGATTACGATGCCGGACTTTGGGAACATTTCAGCCATTTGCTTGCTATAAAGGCAGGGATAAATGCGGCGACAACAAAGGTGCTGGCAACAGGAGAGAAACATCACACATTGCTCTCAAAGCGTTTTGACAGAACACAAGAAGGCAAACGGATTCATTTTGCATCAGCAATGACCTTGCTGGGACTGGAAGATGGAGATAATGCAACAACAGGACACGGCTATCTGGATATAGTTGACTTTATCCTCCAGAATTGTACCGATGTAGAACGCAATTTGCAGGAACTCTATCGCCGTGTAGCGTTTAATATCTGCATAGGCAATAGCGATGACCATTTCCGCAATCATGGTTTTCTTCTGGCAGCAAAAGGGGGGACGCTATCTCCTGCATATGACATGAACCCCACGCTGAATGAGTATCAAAGTCTGCTCATTTCCGCTGATTCCAATAAGGCGGATTTGAGCATTTTGCTCGGTGCTTGCGAGAGTTATATGCTCAATTGCAAAACTGCAAAAAAGATTGTCTCAGAGGTGATTGATGCAGTGAGAAATTGGCGAGAATTGGCAATCCGATTGGGACTTCCCAAAAAAGAAATGGATATGTTTGCTGTAGTATTTGAGAGAAGAACTAAAAGGGATGAATAAAAGAGATGGATAACCAATTAAATTTTGTGATTTGAATTTACAGTAAAGTGGCTATATCTATCAGTTTTGATATCATCGGGGGTCAGGGGCGCTTCACTTCGCGCACAAGGAACACTTGTGTGGGGAAGTGGTCGCTGTAGCCATTGAGGAAACGTCCTGCCGAGAATGTGCGGAGCGGATAGCCGGCATAGTCGCCCTCCTGCGTCTTCAGGAAGTCGAAATTCATCACTTCATGGCGCAGATAGGTGAGATGCGAGCGGTCGCCGAGGAAATAGTGCGAAATCATAATCTGGTCGAACAGGTTCCATTGACCGCGATAGGCGAGAGTGCCGATTCCCTTGTCGAGTGTAGCCCACCATGGATTGTAGAACTGGCGAGGCTCTTTCACATCGTTCATTTTCTTCTTTCCTCCCATCACCACTGCGCAGCTCTTGTCCTGTGGGTCGTCGTTGAGGTCGCCCATCACTATGATGCCCTGGTTGGGGTCGTCGGCGAGGAGTGAGTCCACGGTCTGCATCACGCGTGCTGCGGCAGCTTCGCGCAAGTAGCTCGACTGCTCCTGTCCGCCAAGTCGCGACGGCCAGTGGTTCACTATCACGCTCACCTTGTCGCTGCCAAGCATTCCTGTGACGCACATCTGGTCGCGTGTACGGAAGCCCGGATTGTCGGGAAGCGTCAGAGTGGCATTTGTCACATTGAGCACGCGAAACAGGCGCGGGTTGTAGAGTAGTCCCACGTCAACTCCACGGCGGTCGGGCGAGTCGTGGTGAACTATCTGCAATCTCCACTTTTTAATCAAGTCGTGACGCACCAAGTCTTGCAGCACAGTGATGTTCTCAATCTCCGAGACTCCGATGATTGCCGGACCCATTGGCGTGACATCGCTGGTGAAGTGGCTTATGGCGTATGCCATGTTGTGGATTTTCGACCAGTATTTCTGTCCGTTCCACTGGCGTGCGCCCGAGGGCGAAAACTCGAGGTCGTATTTGCCATTGTTATTGATGGTGTCAAAGAGGTTCTCAAGGTTGTAGAAGCACACACCGTACACCTGGTATTGCTTGTTCTGACCTGTGGCTGCTATGAAAATGAGCAGCAGGGCAGCTAAAATAGTTGTAATTTTTTTCATATCGTAGTTTGTAGGCATTTAATTCAAATAGTTGGCCAATTTTAGCCTCAAATTTACTCTTTTTATTCCAAATAAGCACTATTTTCAGCCGATTTTTGTGCCACTGAGGGTTGAAATCGGTCAATTTAAGCAAAAAAACAGGGAGTGAGTTGTGGCTCACCCCCTGTCAGTTGCTGTTATCGTTCTGTTCCGGGTCAGAATGAATATCCTATTCCTATCGACGGACACCAGGCTATCGGGCTGTAGCGTGCTGTGAATGTCTTGATATACGGCATTTCGATTCCTTGTGATGCCATCTGCTTTTTAATCAAGTCTTCGTAGGTGTAGCTCTTCTTTCCGTCGCCAACATTGGAGATATAGGCGCAAGCCACGTCGATGCTCAGATTCTTACTCGGTCGGAATGAAATTCCTATCGAGGGCGACAGCTTGTCTTTTCCCGGAGTTTCGGGGTTGTAGTAGTTGTCGTCGACGGGTGTGCGGTCGTAGGCTATTCCGGCACGCACATCGAGGCGGTTGGTGAGAGCATACTGCACTCCAAGGCGATATGCCCAGGCATTGTGGTAGTTCTTCTTGAGATTCTGGTTGAAGCCCGACAGGCGTTCATTGAGGAACTCTATGTCGAGTGTCTTATATGCCTTCCAGCCAGTAAGCTGTGCATCGAAAGCCAATTGCAGCTTGTTGCTGAATTTGTAGCTTGCACCGAGTGTAAGTGTGTAGGGCATTGGCATCTCAGCCTTGAAGTTGGCTGAGTTTATCAGACCGATTTTGCTTTCAAGAATCTGCTCGGCAATCTCATTGGCATAGCTCACTCTTGCCTCTCCGGCTTTCACCTTTGCCATCACCTTTGAGCGGAATGATGCGCCCAGTGTGAGCTCCTTGGTTACATCGGCCATTACTCCAATGTTGTATCCAAGTGCCACTTTGGCTGTTCCTTTCAGATTCACCGATGCCGGGGTTATGCCTCCAAAGCGGTAGTCACTTCCCATAGCTTTAAGCAGCATGTCGACCGATTCGCCGCACACCAGCCCTTTGTCGAGGTCTACCGACCCCCATGCAATCATCAGTCCGGCACCCACGGCTATGCGGTCGGTGATGCGCCATGCCACGGTGGGTTGCACCGAGTAGGTCTTGAGCGACACGCGCTGCGAGAGCTCGGCTCCAGCCCAGTCCTTAGTCCAGTTGATTGAGCTTCCGTAGGGAGTATTGATTGAAATTCCCACTTTCAGGTTGTCGTAGACGCGGAACGCCGAGTATACATAGAGCGGAGTGCTCACCTTGTTGTCGGTTTCCCACTCTTTTCCGTCGGGAGCAGAGGCAGTGCAAGTGGGCATCGTGGCAGTCATTCCTGCCGAAATATCCACCGTCTTGTCCATAAAAGCCATACCTGCCGGATTGAAATAGCCGCTTTCGGCTCCGAGTTTCATTGCCACGCCCACATGTCCCATGCCGAGCTGGCGTGCGCTCAGCGTGTTCACCTGATAGCCTTCGGCATTAGCCGATGCAGCCACAAGCAGTGCGCCAAGCATCATTGAGATTTTCTTCATAATTAATTAGTTGCGTCGTTTCGTTAATCGCCGGCAAAGGTAAGAAGTTAAGGGCATAGTTAACCTATCCCTTAATATACCTTAGAGATTATTAACTATGCCTATATTTCGGAAAAATTGTTCTAATCTTCTGAAAATGCACCATTTTAAGCACTCGGATTAACATTTGCAATAAAACAATGTTAAAACAAGCAGCGGCAAAAGTGTGCCATATCAGTGCTTGATGACGGTTGCATGGCTATGTGTCATTCACACTGCCCGAATGCTTTGTTGGCAACGTCGAGTGTCTCAGGCTTGCCTACGTCGAACCACCGGTAGCCCTCAGGGGCGTAGCTCATGATTTTCAGCCTACGGCACATTGCCACATAGAATGGGATAATCGAGAATTTCACGCCGGCATTGACGTGCAATGAGCCGCTGTCGGCAACTGTTGCCGCATACTCTTCCAAAGCCGGGAAAATGCTTGGTGAAATCACGTGTACTCCGCCAAAAGCTATCTCGCTGAAGGTGTCGGGGCGGTATTCAAGCCCTTCAGGAAGCACTTGCCCCGTACTTTTGTTAATCCAGCCGCAGAGCCGGCTGTCGGCATCGCACAGCAGATAACGTTGCGTCACGCGCTGTTTTGTGAGCAGCGTGGCATCGGCATTGTGGCGGCAGTGGTAGTCGTAGAAAGCTCGCAGGTCGAGGTCGGTGAGAATGTCGGCATTGTGCACAAGAAACGGCTCGTTGCCGTCGAGCCGGCAGCGTGCCTTGAGTATGCCTCCACCTGTGTCGAGCAGCAGTCCGCGCTCGTCGCTAATGTTGATGTTGATGCCGAAATTGTTGTTGGCAGCAAGGAAATCAATGATTTTCTCCCCGAAATGGTGCACATTCACCGTTATGTCGGTGAATCCGTATCGCACCATGTTCTCAATCACTCGCTGAAGCATCGGCTTGCCTGCCACCTCCACAAGAGCCTTCGGGCGGTCGTTGGTCAGCGGACGCAGGCGTGTGCCGAGCCCTGCGGCAAATATCATTGCTTTCATCGTTATTTTGCATTGAAAGTCTGCTCTATGTTCTGTTCGCGGTGCACCAGTTCCACCTTCACGCCGAATTTCTCATTGATGTGCTGAGCCATCTTCTGTGCGCTGTAGACCGAGCGGTGCTGTCCGCCGGTGCAGCCGAAGCACACCATCATGTTGGTGAAACCTCGCTCCATGAAGCGCTTCACATGGGCATCGACGAGCTGGAAGGCGTGTTCGAGGAAGGGGAAAATCTCGCCATCGTCCTCAAGGAACTTGATTACAGGCTGGTCGAGTCCGGTGAATGGCTTGTAGCGGTCGTATTTGCCGGGATTGTTGACTGCGCGGCAGTCAAACACATATCCGCCTCCGTTGCCCGATGGGTCGTTGGGTATGCCCTTTTTGTAGGCGAAGCTCATCACGCGCACAGTGAGCGTGCGCTTTTGCAGGTCGTCGGTAAACTGCTTCATGTTCACCAGTTCGGTGAGCACTTTGCTCAGATAGGGGAATTCGGGGTAAGGCACCTTCAGCAGCTCGCGCAGATTGGCAATGGCAAAAGGCACACTTTGCATGAAGTGGGGCTTCTTCTCGAAGTAGCCGCGGAAGCCGTAGGCTCCAAGCACCTGGAGCGTGCGGAATAGCACGAAGTGATGCAGTTGCGAGTAGAAATACTCTTCATTCACCGGCATATACTTGCGCAGTGCGTCGATATACTCCTTCAGCAGCTCGCGGCGCAGACTGTCGGGGAAGTTGGCTTTGGCTTGCCACAGGAATGATGCCACATCGTAGTACACCGGTCCCTTGCGGCCACCCTGAAAGTCGATAAACCAGGGCTCGCCATCTTTAATCATCACGTTGCGCGACTGGAAATCGCGATACATGAATGTTGCCGACGAGCTGCGCAGCAGCACATCGGTGAGACGCTGGAAGTCGTCCTCAAGCTTCCCTTCGAGGAAGTCGAGCCCGGTGGCCTTGAGGAAGCAGTATTTGAAGTAGTTGAGATCCCACATGATTGAGCGGGCATTCAACTCGGGTGCCGGATAGCAGTGCCTGAAGTCCATGCCGTCGGCTCCGGCAAACTGTATGTCAGGGAGCTTGCGTATGGTTTTCACCAATAGCTTCTTCTCTTCATCGCTGAATACGCTCGTGAGGCGCCCCTTCTCAATCTCGTTGTAGAGAATGGTGTCGCCAAGGTCTTGCTGAAGGTAGGCTATGTGGTCGTCAGAGCATTCAAGCACTTCGGGCACAGGCAGAGATTTTGCCCTGAAGTGTGCAGCCATGTACATGAATGCGTCGTTCTCCTCCACCGAGGTACCAACCACGCCAATGAGCGTAGGCGTGCCGCTGATGCGGAAATACCGGCGGTTTGAGCCTGATGAGGGCAATTCGGTTATCGCTTCGGCTTCGTTGCCGGTATGCTTTTTATAAAGTTCGTAAAGAATTTTCGGAATCATATTGATAGCTTCGTTTGTTTCATCTGCAAAGGTACACAAAATTTTTCATTTCATGAACTCGCCGAGTGATAGCGTGAGATTAAACATGAACGATGTGCCGCCCGTGTGGGGCTGGGCGAATGCCAGACCGAAGCCGAGTGCGCTTGTCTTCATTCCCGCTGCAAGCGAGAATCCCGAGAGGAAATTGCGCGAGTAGGTGGCCATGTCGCTGCGTGTGCGGTAGTCGTAGCCGAGGCCTATATAGAATTTGTCGGAAGGTAGCAGCTCCACGCCAAAAGTGAGGTGACGGAACAGATTGCCCATAAATGAGCTTCTTTCCACCAGCGGCGAGGTGGTGGAATTGTCGTCCTCCCGCTCCATGTATGGCAGCTTCCAGCGGCGCAGATTCGTTGCCGTAACCGATAGTCGCAGCGGCACCGACGACAGAGTCTTCGACAATCCCATCTGAATGTCCCATGGCACGCTGTTGTAGGTGTCGTTGAACTTCTTCACCTGACCGCCCAGGTTTTTCAGCACTAACGACAGCGATAGCTCGCTCTCGTCGTCATAGTAGTTCACGCCCAAGTCTGAACAGATGGCAAATGCCGAGTATTCGTCGTAGTTCGATGAAATCATCTTCACCGCAATACCTCCGCGCCAGCGTTCACTGATATCGTGCGAGTACACACCGCTCACCGCCACATCGCTCGGACTGAATGTACCCGTTATAGTTCCGTCGGGCTCAGCGGCTGTCATCTTGCCATATCCGAAATACTGCACGCGCACCGCCCAGGCGCTACGGTCGTTTATGCCATTGCCAAATGCGGCATTCATGAAGTTGCTGTTGCCGAGAAAACGCATATAGCCCACACCGAGCTGACGGTCAAACTCCGGACCCAGCAGCGCAGGATTCTGCTCCACAAGATTGATGTCATCGTCGATAATAGTGAGATTGTGACCGCCAAGTCCGTACACACGCGACGAAGGCGACACATTCAGAAACTCGTAGGCAGTGGAACCGTTATCGGCAGCAGTAGCGGCAAAACTCACCATTGCTATGAGTAACGCATATAATATTCTCAGCTTTATCTTCATCATTTGATATAATTACCTAATAACTAAAACGAGATTCCGCCCAAGATAGTATATTCCGCCCTCAAAAAAATCACCACCGGAACGCCCGCAAAATAATTTAGCGAACAACGCAAGACGGGGAGTCAAGTTGCGGTGGCGTATTATTTAGGGTGAATGTGATTGCGTTGGGGTGGAAATGGGAGCGGGTGCGGCAAAACTTTTGCCGCACCCGCTCCGGTGATGTCTCTTTGTGTGGGATTATTCCTCTGTGGTGGCGAGGGGTGATGCCTGCTTGTAGGTGCGTGCGCCAAGCTCCTTGTCGAGCATATAGAGACCGTAGCCGTTGTCTTTGATCATCTTGAGGTTGTCGATGATTGTCTGGGCGTTCTCCTCCTCTTCAACTTGCTCGTCGATGAACCACTTGAGCATGCTCTGGGTTGCGAAGTCGTTCTCCTCGAAAGCCACTTTGTAGAGTGCGTTGATGAGCGATGTCACTTTCTGCTCGTGCTTGAGCGTCTCTTCAACTACGTTGAGTGTCGATTCCCACTCGGTGGGTACGGCGTCGATTGGCTGGAGCTTCACTACGCCGCCGCGTGAGGTGACATATTTGAACAGAATCATTGCGTGGTCCTGCTCCTCCTTGAATTGAACTTCATACCACTTTGCGAAGCCGGGATTGCCATTTGCATGGAAATATGCCGACATTGAAAGATAAAGATAAGCCGACCACATTTCGGCATTGATTTGGGCGTTGATAGCCTCTTCTACTCTTTTGTTCAACATAATTAATCTGTTATTTTGATTGTTATTGAATTTATTCGTTTTCGACGGGTGCAAAAATACTAATTATTCACATTGGGGTGGAGCGGTGAAACGGCTATTTTTTGTTAATTTTTTTCTCGTCGGGGGAATTTGTCGGGGAATTCGATGTGCACGGCAGGACGACGCAGTGCATATATTATCAACCCGATTCCGGCGATGATGAATGGCAGGCTGAGCAGTTGACCCATGTCCATTCCGCAAGCCTCGCGCAAGCCTATTTCCCAAGGCTCCTGCACATTCTTGATGTATTCAATCACGAATCGCGATGAGAAGAGAATGGTGAAGAACACGCCGAAGATTAGTCCGGGGCGGCACTGTGCATTGCGCTTCCAGTACATGAACATTAGCAGTGCAAAGAGGGCAAAGTAGCACAGAGCCTCGTAGATTTGTGTGGGGTGTGATGGCTGTGTGAAGATGGGTTCGGCACCGTGCATCCATGCGCCGAGATTGTCGATGAAGCAGAAGCCCCAAGGAAGGTCGGTGGGACCGCCGTAGATTTCGTGGTTCATAAGGTTGCCGAGGCGAATGAATCCGCCCACCATGGCAATGGGAATCACAAGGCGGTCGAATGTCCAGAGCGGGCTTCGGTGAGTGACGTAGCGCGAATAGATGAGAATGGCTATGATTATGCCTATGGTGCCTCCGTGGCTTGCAAGTCCGCCTTCCCATATCTTGAAGATGTCGCCAATGTGCTGTGAATAGTAGGTCCAGTCGTAGAAGAACACGTGTCCGAGGCGTGCGCCTACGATGGTGGCTATTGCTACATACACGAAAAGTGAACTGAGCCATTTTTCGGGTACACCTTCGTGGCGGAACATACGCCACATCAGCTCATATCCGAGCCAGAATCCTACTGCAAATGCCAATCCGTACCACCGCACGGTTATGAAGCTGTCGATGAGGTTGGGATTGACTGTCCATGTGATGAAATCTATCATTGCGAATTGTTGTTTTTTAGCTTAATGAAAAATAGGGGGGTTAGAAAAGTGACATTTGGGCATCGGGCTTCTGCGGAACGTCGTCGGCAGGCAATTTGGCTGTCTTTTCCTCCTCTTCGGGCAGAGTTTTCACTTCGGGCTGCGATGGGGGAGTAGGCATAAGCCAGTCGATGTCGCCGAGTTCGTCCATCGAAGGCTCGTCGGTGAGCACGGGCTGTGCGTCGGTGTTGCCGTCGGGAGCTGGTGATGCGGCGGTCTCGAAAGTGGCATCAATGCTGTCGTCGGAGAATGTTCCGTTGTCGAAAATGTCGTTAGGAATCTTTGGCTCTTCAGGCTCGGCAACTATATCGGCAAAAGCGTTGGGACCGGCAATTGCCGAATCGAATCCTTGCAGTGTGGAGCCGGCAGTGGGATTGTCATTGCCTGTCGTCGGGTCGAATCCGAATGTCTGGGCAACGGCATCGGCAATGTCGTTGTCGATGCTTGGCTCTGCTGCCTTGGCAGGACTTTTGGGCGTGGCTGCCGCTGCAACTTGTGCATCGCGTTGAGCCTGGAGGTCTTTCAGCATCTTGATTTCGGCACGAAGCTCATTTTCCACGCGCTTTTGGTCGGTAGTGAGGAATTTGATCTTCTGCTCATAGAAGGCAACGTCGCTCTTGCGGTCGCGCTGCTCGGTAGCGAAGTTTCCGGCGAGGCGGTCGCGCTCCTTTGCGATTGCGCGGCACTCTTTTTGGACTTTCTCGATTTCGGCCGACAGTTCGTGCCTGATCTGCTCTATTTCGGCATTCTTTGATGCAATCAGATTGCTGATTTCAGCGTCTTTAGCTTCGATTGCACGAATTTTCTCATCTTCCTTCATGTCGATGATGTGCTCCTTCTCCTCGAGGGCGCGTGCACTTTCGTCGGCAGCCTGCTTCAGTGCATCGGCACGCTCCATGCTCAGACGCTTAATGGCGGCATCGCGTTCCTGCATTACGCGCATCATGTTCTGCTCGGCATCGCTTTTGGCGGCCTGCAACTCCTCCCGAAGCTTTGCGCTTTCGGCAGCACAGCTTTGGGCATTTGCGCTGATGCTTTCATTGTGAGCCTGCAAATCGAGAATTTGAGCCTTCAGATCTTTAGTCTCTTTGTTCTTCTGTGCCTTGAAGTCTTCAAGATGCTGCAATTGCCGCTCAATCTCAGCCATAAGTTCAAGGTTGGTGTTGGCTTCGGTGAGCTGCTCCTGCAAAGTTGCGATTTCAGCCTCCTTGGCTTCGAGCGCAGCTTTGGCTTTTGCCACCTCATCGCGTGCAACGGCAGCGTCGATTTTGGCATTTTCCGTAGCTCCATTGGCGGCTTCAAGCTCTTTTTGCAATGCATCGACAGCATCGGCAGCCTTTTTCGCTGCTTCGTTGGCGTTGCTCATGGCTTCATTGGCTATGGAGTGAGCCTCTTCAAGCTCTTTTTGCTTGTCGGCAAACTCAGCGCGGAGAGCTGCAAGAGCCTTCTCGTTCTGTTCGGCAAGATCCTTGTAGGTGTTGGCATCGTCGGCATGCACCTGCATCACCTTAATCTTGTTGAGCAATCCCTTGTTTTCAATTACATATTGTTCGTGCTCGGCTTCGAGCGTGGCAACGCGCTGTTCGAGCGTTGCGGCCTGCTCTTTCAAAGCTTTGCGCTTCGATTCCTCCACCTGGCACTTCTGCTTGGCGTCGTCGGCACGGCGGGCACTCTCCTCGGCAGCGGCAGTAGCCTGGTTGAGGCGTGCAGTGATGTCGTTACGGTCTTTGTCCCAAGCGGCATTGGCTTGGGCGAGAGCCGCGCTGTGAATATCGTCGATTGCACATTTGAAGTGTTTGCCAAGACTTAGAGTGATAGCTTTCTTTTCAGCCTCAATGTCGATGCACTCCTTGACGATTTGCGGAAGATTGGCATTGACAATCTCGATAATCGAAGCGAGGAACCCTTCGGGAAGGTCGTAGCTCACGGCAGTCACTTTTGCCTGTGTCGGCACTGCCTGACGCTCAGTAGGGGGAGCCGGCACAACGGGCGTTTTCAGCGGCTCAGCCGGAGTCTGCGTCTTGAATGGGTTGATGTATGGCTCACGCTTCTCAGTATCGTCGTAGTTGAGTTCATCATCGATGTCGTTGCCAATCGGATTGTCGGAGAATCCGAATGCATTCTTGATGTTTTTAATAAACGACATATCTTTTCTGAATATAAATATGGGGTTGGAAAATCAGTTTATTCAATCTCGAAGTCGCCCGATGGGAAAGTCGGGCATCTCTAAGAGCCTGTATCGGTGGTAGCCGACGGAGGGGTGTTGCCGTTGTCGGCAGCAGATCCGGCGGGCGGCTCGTCAGACGGCTTAAGCACAATCCCCAGGCTCTTGCGGCCGTTGATAGCCACGGTGAGCGGGCAGGCGAAGTCGATGATTCGCAGGTTCTCGCTATCGTAGCTGCATGGCCGGCTGTTAAGGTAAGCTTCGTCAATCACACTGCCGTCGTCGGGCGCACCGACGGTGAAGTATCCTACACCGAATGATGTGAGATTCTGGAAGAAGTGCGTTCCCTGGCTTGGCTCAATTCGGTTTCCCTTGAGTGAAGTTTCCACGATTAGCTTGGCTGCCGAAATGTGAGGCCACTTGACCGGGATTCCGAGGGCTGTGTCGCTTGACCCCCAACGTCCGGGACCGATAAGTATGTAGCTTCGCCCCTCATCGGTGAAGCGGCGGTTTATTTTCTCAATTTCGCGTGCGATGAGAGAATTGTTCATCATGCTGAACCGGTCGGGCTTCACCATGACAATGCTGCTAATGTTGTCCATCAGTCCGTGGCCGAGGGCAGTAAGACTCTTGAGTATTAGGGCTGAATCGTCGGTAGTCATCACCTTTTCATCAAGCATCTCTTTGCGGTCGACAATGGGGCGTATTTGTAGCCAGTAGAGTTGCCCTTTCTCCTCAGTGTCTTCGGTAATAGGCTTGCTGTTGTTGATAAGTCCGGCAAACTCAATCTCAACCGGTCGGCCCATTGCGAGCTGCCCCTTGGTGAGCATGAGGTCGGCAATTTCGGCAAGCGGATACACGCCGTGCTGAAGTACGTTGGCAAAAGTGACAACCTTGCGTCCTTCGCCGGCATCGGAGTCGCGGATTATGCCGCTGCGGAAGTCGTAGGTCGAAACCATATAGCGCAGCGAGCCGTTGTCGGCAGCATCTTGGATACGCATCTTCTTGATGTTGAAGCCATCGTCGATGCTGAATGATGCTGCGTCCTTGCCGTTCATGTCGAGGGCGTAGAAGCGCGTCTGCGTGTCGCTGAGGGCAATGTCCATAGTGCTTGTCTGGAGCACCTTGTTGGGGTGTCGGGGCGAGAACCTGAGAGCGCGTCCGCCATCGACAATGTATTATCCGCGTCCAACGGCAATTGCAGTCACG